>JBFJZP010000348.1:0-4156 GCA_041622095.1 Burkholderiaceae bacterium
GCGGATCGGCAACCGGGTGCCGGCAGCCGATGCCAGCAGGCGCTTCTGGTGATCGCGTTGCATCTCCACGACCGCATCGATCGCATCGGGCGCATGCGGAAAAGCTGCCAGTACGCCATCGCCGAGGGTCTTGACGACCTGGCCACGATGGGCCACACATACCCCCGAAATCCACTGCGTCATCTCGGTGACGACCCGAGAGCCGCGCGCGCTGCCAATGGTCTCGAAAAACCCGGTGCTTCCCATAAGGTCTGCAAACACGACGGTCGTCTGAACACTCATGCAGTGGATATTTCCATTTCGTGGTTGTGCGAGTTTAGAGCATTGGTTCCACCCGTGAGACCTGCCTAGGGTTCGCCTGGGGGCGCTTCTCCAATCAATGCGTTAAAGTACTGTTATATTGCACTGCAGCAATCGCAAAGGAAAACACGCTCTCATGATGTACCAACTGTACGAAACCCAGCGTTCCATGATGGAGCCGTTCTCGGATTTGGCCAAGGTCGCTTCCAAAATCTATTCAAATCCATTGTCACCCCTGGGTCAGGCTCCGTTTTCGCAGCGAACCTCGGCCGCATTCGATCTGATGCACCGCCTGCTGCGCGACTACGAGAAGCCGGAGTTCGGAATACGCAAGGTGGACGTCGCTGGTGTGGCCGTGGCGATTGACGAACGGATCGAGATGAGTCGTCCGTTCTGCGAACTGCGCCGATTCAAGCGCTTCAGCGATGATCTGGCCACGCTGGACAGGCTCAAGGGCCAACCGGCGGTGCTGGTCGTGGCGCCCCTGTCGGGCCACCACTCGACCCTGCTGCGCGACACCGTGCAGACCATGCTGCGTGATCACAAGGTCTACATCACCGACTGGCGCAACGCACGCAATGTGCCGCTCAGCGAGGGCGAGTTCCATCTTGACGACTACGTCAACTACATCCAGGACTTCATCCGCCATGTGCAGGGGATCTACGGCAATTGCCACGTGATGAGCGTGTGCCAGCCGACGGTGCCAGTGCTGGCCGCGGTATCGTTGATGGCCTCGCGAGGCGAGCCCACCCCGCTGACCATGACCATGATGGGGGGTCCGATCGATGCGCGCAAGTCGCCGACATCGGTCAACCACCTGGCGGTGAACAAGAGCCACAACTGGTTCGAGAGCAACGTCATCTACCGCGTGCCGAGCAACTTCCCCGGTGCCGGTCGCCGGGTCTATCCGGGCTTTTTGCAGCATTCGGGTTTCATCGCGATGAACCCCGACAACCATGCACAAAGCCACTACGATTATTTCCAGGACCTGATCAAGGGTGACGACGCCAGTACCGAGGCGCACCGCAAGTTCTATGACGAGTACAACGCGGTACTGGACATGGACGCTGACTATTACCTGGATACCATCAGGGTGGTGTTTCAGGACTTCAGCTTGGTCAATGGCACCTGGGATGTGCGTTCGCCGCAGGACAAGATCGAACGGGTTCGGCCGCAGGACATCAAGACTACCGCGCTGCTCTCGATCGAGGGTGAACTCGACGATATCTCCGGCTCCGGCCAAACCCATGCGGTCCACGACATCTGCAGCGGTGTTCCGGAGTCGATGCAAGAGCGCTACGATGTCAAGGGCGCGGGCCACTACGGCATCTTTTCCGGTCGCCGCTGGCGCGACATGGTGTATCCGCAGGTCAAGGCGTTCATACTGAAGTACCAGCCGTCCAGCAAGATTGCTGAAACCGTGCCAGCAAGCAGGCTGCAGGGGAGCGCAACCCGGGGCGGCGTATTGTCCTCGGCGGCCCCCACTCCGACCAAGCGCGCCGCCGCAAGCCGGCGTGCCAGGTCGGTAGCCACAGTCGTCGCCGATGACTCGCCAGCTCCGGCTGCCAAGCCGCGCCGTGCGACCCGCAAGGCAGCCAGCCGGAGCAGTTGAAGTCATGGCGTCGCTCGCGGCGCGTGTTCTCGACGTCTTGCCGCAGACCCAGTGCACCCGCTGCGGATACCCGGATTGCGCGGCCTATGCATCGGCAATCGCCGAGGGGCAGGCTGCGATCAACCAGTGCCCGCCCGGTGGAGCACAAGGTGTGGCTCGGCTGGCGGCGCTGACCGGCCGCCCAGTGCTGCCACTGAACCCTGACAACGGCAACGAATCGCCCCGCAGCCTTGCGGTCATCGACGAGGACTGGTGCATCGGCTGCACCTTGTGCATCAAGGCCTGTCCGACCGATGCCATCGTCGGCAGCAACAAACAGATGCACACCGTGATCGAGGCCTATTGCACCGGCTGCGAATTGTGTATTCCGGTCTGTCCGGTCGACTGCATCCTGCTCGAGAACGCCAGTGGAAGCGCGACCGGCTGGGACGCCTGGTCCGCGCCGCAGGCAGCGTTGGCACGTAGCCGTTATGCCGCGTCGCAAGTCCGCCGGCAACAATCGGTGGAGGCTGATGATTCGGATGCCGACCTGCCCTCCCGCGATCCTGCCTTGGCCACGCCGGCCGGTCCGCAATCCCCCCAGCCTGCAGCGCCTGCCGCATCTCGCAAGAAGGACATCATTGCCGCTGCGCAGGCCCGCGCAAGAGCCTTGCGCAAGAACTGAAGAGGGCTGGCCGACAGCATCCCAAGGGCAGTTTTTTTTCACCCGCGGCACCCCATGTGACCCTTACGCCTGTTGCCAGCGTGTGGCGCAAAAGGCGCCCACTCAGCGCAATGACTGGTTCAGTTTCTCCAATGCCGACGGGCCCGGACAGAGCCGGTCGGCGCCCAGGCTGTTGAGTGGTTGCGTACTGGTTCGCATCGCCGCATGCAGGTCTTCCGCATCCTTTTCGACGTACAACAGGCCGGTGACAACCTCCCCCTTGGCCTGGTGCGTCTGCACATGGTTCATCGCCAACAGGCGGTCGGTGGGGTCGTAGCCACTGTGCAGCTTGCGCAGGCGCATCACGCTGCCGTCGGCTTGCGGCAGTTCGATGACGGTGTCCGGTGCGATCTCTTTGTCCGGGGTGGCGGCGTCGGTCGATTCGATGAAGTCGATCCGGCTCACCGCCTGGTTGTGTTCACGCACATAGTCATAACTCCTGGTACTGCCGGCATGGTTGTTGAACGCCACACAGGGGCTGACGACATCGATGAAGGCAGAGCCGCCGTGGCCGATCGCCCCCTTGATGATCGGTACCAGTTGCTGCTTGTCGCCGGAAAAACTCCGAGCCACATAGGTCGCGCCGAGTTGCAGTGCCAGCGCTACCAAGTCGATCGGACTGTCGAAGTTGACGATGCCTTTCTTGCTGCGCGAGCCGCTGTCTGCAGTGGCGGAGAACTGGCCCTTGGTCAGGCCGTAGACGCCATTGTTCTCGACGATGTAGACCATGCGCACACCGCGGCGGATGCTGTGCGCAAACTGGCCCAGGCCGATCGACGCCGAGTCGCCGTCGCCTGAAACCCCCAGGTAGAGCAGCTTGCGGTTCGCCAGGTTGGCGCCGGTGAGCACCGATGGCATGCGTCCGTGCACCGTATTGAAACCATGCGAAGCACCCAGGAAGTAATCCGGCGTCTTGGAACTGCAGCCAATGCCGGAGAGTTTGGCAACCCGGTGCGGTTCGATGTCCAGCTCCCAGCAGGCCTGGACAATCGCGGCGGAGATCGAGTCATGGCCGCAGCCCGCACACAGCGTCGAGACCTTGCCTTCATAGTCGCGCCGGGTGTAGCCGACCTTGTTCGGCCGCAGCGACGGATGGTGCAATCGGGGTTTGGCGATGTAGGTCATGCGGCCTCCGCCTGTCTCTTGGTGCTGCGTGGGGTGGTCGGACGCTTGGGCCCGGCGACCAGGCTTTGCTGCACATGCTCGCTGATCCGGCGCGTGATGAATCGAGCGGTGATCGGCGTTCCGTCGAAATGCAGCACCGGCACCAACCGCGCCGGGTCGATGCCCAGTTCGTTGACCAGCAACTGGCGCATCTGCGCGTCGCGGTTCTGCTCGACCACATAAACCAGCTTGTGCGCCGCGATGAACGCGGCCACGCTGTCCGGGAATGGAAAAGCGCACAAGCGCATCGCATCCAGGTGAATGCCCTGCTCCGTCATCACGTCGAGGGCCTCGTGCATTGCCGGACTGGTGGAGCCGAAGAACAACACCCCCAGCCGGGTCTTGCGGCGGGCGGCTCGCACCACCGGCTGCGGCAC
>JBFJZP010000349.1:0-4148 GCA_041622095.1 Burkholderiaceae bacterium
CTCTTCGAACGTGCCCTCGTCGAGCAGCAGTTCAAGCCGTTCACGCGCGGTCAGCTTGCCCTTGGCGTGTTGCGCCTCGATCCGTTTGACACCACCGCCCATTCGCGCCTGCTCGCGCTTGGCCTCGAGTTGCTCCAGGATTTCATGCATCATTGTTCTCCATCAAAGGGGTTTGTCGTGTGGTCTGGTGGTGCCGGTACATCGCAGCGCCGACGGCTTGCAGGCTGACGAAATCCTTGCCCCAGATCTTGCGGTTGGTCGGCAGATGGCGCAACCAGGAAAGGCGCCGCGCGGCATGCGACAAGACCTTGCGCACGCCGGGCAGTTCACGCGCCAGCACATCGCGCAGCACCTTGTCGAGCCGCTCCGGCTCCAGTGCCAGGTTGTACAGCGAGGACTGGAGAAAGATCAGCCAGTCGCGCGCCTGCGCCTGTTCGAGCGTCATGACTTCCAATGGATCGTCCTCGAAGTCGATCATGCCCTTGAACTCGTCGGCGACGATGATGTTGCGCGCGAAACACTGGCTGAGGTACTGGCCTGCGGCATGCACCTGCAGCAAGTGCTCCATTGCCGCCAGCCATAAGCCGTAGGCACCGGATCCCTGTTCGCGCAAGGCACGCGCCAGGTCGTTCGAGCCCAGGTAGGACATCACGAAATAGTCGCCCGCGACATGGTGCACTTCTGGCACCGCCAGACCGGCCTCCCCGAGGGCTCGCAGGCGCTCGATCTCGATCGCCTGCGAGCGCGCACCGCCATGTACCGGCACCGCCTTCAGATACGGCACGCCGGCCATCCAGGCGAACAGGTTGAGCACCCGGTGCGGCCAGGGGCTGCGCAAGGCTCGCTGGCCCTTGACCAGCATGCGTCCTTCCGGCAGGTCCAGCACCTCGACGCGCTTTTCGCGCCAGATGCTCGATGCCTCGATGCGGGCCACGGATGTCAACGAAATCATGATGCGGCACCGGTTTGTTGCGGCCGGTTGCGCTCGCCAAACAGTCCGAGCAGTTCCCGCGCTGCGGTGGATGCCACCAGCCGCCCCTGGGCCACGTCATCGGAAACCGCAGCCAGCCGTGCCTTGACCTGGGCATCGTCGCGAAACGCCAGGCGCAGGCCGCTTTCGATGCGCTCCCACATCCAGGACAAGGCCTGGCGGCGCCGGCGACCTTCCCAACGACCATGTGCGCGTTGCTTGATACGGAAATCGCATGCCGCCTCCCACAATGCCTGCACGCCCTGGCCGGACAGGGCACTGAGTTGCAGCACCCGTGGCGTCCATTGGTCGACATCATGTTGTGCATGGGCCGGATTGCCATGCTGCCCGATCAATCGCAGCGACGACGTGATCTGCGCCTGAGCACGGGTTGCCGCGTCCGGGTCCAGGTCGGCCTTGTTGATGAGCACCAGGTCTGCGAGTTCCATCACGCCTTTCTTGATCGCCTGCAGTTCATCGCCGGCATTGGGAAGTTGCATCAGCACGAACATGTCGGTCATGCCGGCCACCGCGACTTCGCTTTGTCCGACGCCCACTGTCTCGATGATCACCACGTCGTAGCCGGCCGCTTCCAGCACCAGAATGGACTCGCGGGTCTTTTCCGCAACACCACCCAGGGTGCCGCTCGATGGGCTCGGACGGATGTAGGCCTGCGGATGCACCGACAGATGCTCCATGCGGGTCTTGTCGCCCAGAATCGATCCGCCGGACACTGCGGAAGAGGGGTCGATCGTCAACACCGCCACATGGTGGCCACGGCTTATCAGATGCAGGCCCAGTGCTTCGATCAAGGTGGACTTGCCGACACCCGGCACCCCGCTCAGGCCCAGCCGGAATGCGTGGCCGGCATGTGGCAACAAGGCGGCCAGCAACGCATCCGCCTGCACGCGATGGTCGGCCCGGGTCGACTCCAGCAGCGTGATCGCCTTGGCGATGGCACGACGCCGGGGCATGTCGATCCTGCCGGTGATCGCATCGACCAATGCAGCCACGCCATCGCCGGGTCCCGGCGCGGCGGAAGAAGTCTGGCCAGAAGTCAAGGTTGACGCCCGTTCACACAATGCCGTCAAGCCGTCAGCGACGCACGGATCTGCTTGAGCACATCGGCCGCCGAGTCGGGAATCGGCGTGCCCGGGCCATAGATGCCCTTGACGCCAGACTGCATCAGGAAATCGTAATCCTGCCGCGGCACCACGCCACCGACGAACACGACGATGTCGCCGCCGCCCTGCTTGCGCAACTCGGCAATGATGGCCGGCACCAGCGTCTTGTGCCCCGCCGCCAGCGTGGAGACGCCGACCGCATGTACGTCGTTCTCGATCGCCTGGCGCGCGCATTCCTCCGGCGTCTGGAACAGCGGACCGATGTCGACGTCGTAGCCCAGGTCGGCAAACGCGGTGGCCACCACCTTGGCGCCACGGTCATGACCGTCCTGGCCGAGTTTGGCAATCATCACCCGCGGCCGACGGCCCTGCTGCTCGGCGAATTGCGCGATATCGGCCTTGATGGCTTCCCACTGTTTCATGCCGTCTCCCGCATCTGCGCCGGTGTCATACGAGGCTGCATAGACGCCGCTGACCTTGTGCGTGTCGGCACGATGGCGGCCGAATGCTTTCTCCAGCGCATCGCTGACCTCCCCCACGGTCGCCCGCACCCGGATCGCCTTGATCGACAGGTCGAGCAGATTGCCGGTGCCGTCGGCGGCCGCCGCACTCAGGGCCGCCAAGGCGGCGTCGACCGCTTTCGGGTCACGTGCGGCCCGGATCTTGTTCAGGCGCTGGATCTGGCCCTCGCGCACCGCGACATTGTCGATGTCGCGCGCCTCGATCTCGTCATGGGCATGGAGGCGGTACTTGTTGACACCGACGATGACGTCCTGGCCGGAATCGATACGGGCCTGCTTCTCGGCCGCCGCCGCCTCGATCTTGAGCTTGGCCCAGCCGCTGTCGACCGCCTTGACCATGCCGCCCATGGCCTGCACTTCTTCGATGATCTTCCAGGCCGCGTCCGCCATGTCCTGGGTCAGCTTTTCCATCATGTAGCTGCCGGCCCAGGGGTCGATGACGTTCGGGATGTGGGTTTCTTCCTGGATGATGAGCTGGGTGTTGCGCGCGATGCGACTGGAAAAATCGGTCGGCAAGGCGATCGCTTCGTCGAAGCTGTTGGTGTGCAGGCTTTGCGTGCCACCAAAAACCGCCGCCATCGCCTCGATCGTCGTGCGCACGATGTTGTTGTATGGATCCTGCTCGGTCAGCGACCATCCGGAGGTCTGGCAATGGGTGCGCAGCATCAGGCTCTTCGGGTTCTTCGCGTTGAAACCCTGCATGATGCGGCACCAGAGCAGCCGGGCGGCGCGCATCTTGGCCACTTCCAGATAGAAGTTCATGCCGATCGCCCAGAAGAAACTCAGCCGCGGTGCGAAGTCGTCGACGTCCATGCCCTTGCCGATGGCGGTCTTCACGTACTCCTGGCCGTCCGCCAGCGTGAACGCCAGTTCCAGTGCCTGGTTCGCGCCGGCCTCCTGCATGTGGTAGCCGGAAATGCTGATCGAATTGAAACGCGGCATGTGGCTTGCCGTGTATTCCATGATGTCGCCGATGATGCGCATCGACGGCACCGGCGGGTAGATGTACGTGTTGCGAACCATGAACTCCTTGAGGATGTCGTTCTGGATGGTCCCGCTGAGTTGCGCCTGGTCCACACCCTGCTCTTCCGCCGCCACCACGTAACCCGCCAGCACCGGCAACACCGCGCCATTCATCGTCATCGACACGCTGACCTTGGCCAAGTCGATCTGGTCGAACAAGACCTTCATGTCCTCCACGCTGTCGATTGCCACGCCGGCCTTGCCGACATCGCCGGTGACCCGCGGATGGTCGGAGTCGTATCCCCGGTGGGTCGCCAGGTCGAACGCGACAGAGACGCCCTGCCCGCCTGCGGCGAGCGCCTTGCGGTAGAACGCGTCTGACTCCTCGGCGGTCGAGAATCCGGCGTACTGGCGAATCGTCCACGGCCGCACCGCATACATCGTCGCCTGCGGCCCCCTTATGTACGGGGCGAATCCTGGCAAGGTGTCGGTATGCGGCAGGCCCTGGAGGTCGGCCGCGGTGTACAAGGGCTTGACGGTGATGCCGTCCGGTGTATGCCAGTTCAATGC
>JBFJZP010000350.1:0-4137 GCA_041622095.1 Burkholderiaceae bacterium
CCTGGAAATACAGGATGCCGTCGACCTGCAGTTGCGTGTTGTCGCGGGTGATGCAGACCTGGCTGGGAGCGTCCAGCGGTATCTCCTTGAGGCTGTGCTTGTAGGCCACCCGGTCGATGAACGGCACCAGGATGTCCAGGCCGGGCGACAGCGAGCTGTGGTACTTGCCCAGCCTTTCCACCACCCAGGAATTTTGCTGCGGCACGACCTTGATCGAGCGGGTGATGAAGATCACGGCGATGACGAATATGACGATGGCGACTTCCATGAATAAACTATTTTTTGGGGCTGTTGTTTTCGCCTGCTGGACCGGCCAACCGATTTTCTCGAGCAGTAGCCGGCTGCCCACCATCTCCGACACCCGGTGCGCGCCACTGGTTGGCGTCACCCCCTCGCGTTGGATGGCGGTCCAATTGGCACCCCGGTACTTGACCTGGGCGGTGCCATCGGGCTGCCAAGTGTCCACCATGATGGTTTCGCCCACATCGAGATTGACACTGCGCATTGCACGCACCGACGGGTCGCCGGGACGGCGCTTGCGGATCTGGTGCCAGATCACCACCGCGCCGCCACCGACCGCCGCGCCGACCAGCAGTTGGGTCGGCACGCCGGCGCCGGCGTGGGCAGCCAGTGCGGCCGCCGCGGAGCCGATGGCCAGCATCAGCAGGTAAAAGGTGCCGGTCACCAGTTCGATGCCGACGGCTGCGCCGGTGATCAGCCACCAGAGCGTTGATTCAGCCATTACGTGCCCCATGTATTGATATCGCCACTTTCTGGGGCAAATACAGCGCCTGATCCGGGGAGTGGTAAGGTTAATTCCTTACACTGCGCGGTTCTAACCGCATTGAAGACTTGGCCCGCGGGCACGGAGATCGCATGAAATTTCGCTTCCCCATCGTCATCATCGACGAGGACTATCGTTCAGAGAACACCTCCGGGCTGGGTATCCGTGCGCTGGCGCAAGCCATCGAGACCGAGGGCTTCGAGGTGCTGGGCGCCACCAGCTATGGCGACCTGTCGCAGTTTGCGCAGCAGCAATCGCGTGCCAGTGCCTTCATCCTGTCGATCGACGACGAGGAGTTCACCACCGATGCCGACCATGGCCCGGCCATCCAGAACCTGCGCCAGTTCATCACCGAGGTGAGGCGCAAGAACCTGGATGTGCCGATCTATGTCTATGGCGAGACCAAGACCTCGCGCCATATTCCGAACGACATCCTGCGCGAACTCCATGGTTTCATCCACATGTTCGAAGACACGCCGGAGTTCGTTGCGCGGCACATCATTCGCGAGGCCAAGAGTTACCTCGAAGGCGTTCAGCCGCCGTTCTTCAAGGCCTTGCTCGATTACGCGGAGGACGGTTCGTTTTCATGGCATTGCCCGGGCCATTCGGGTGGTGTTGCGTTCCTCAAGAGCCCGGTCGGGCAGATGTTCCACCAGTTCTTCGGCGAGAACATGTTGCGCGCCGACGTCTGCAACGCGGTCGAGGAACTCGGCCAGTTGCTCGACCACACCGGCCCGGTCGCCGACTCCGAGCGCAATGCGGCGCGTATCTTCAACGCCGACCATTGTTTCTTCGTCACCAATGGCACCAGCACCTCGAACAAGATGGTGTGGCACCACTGCGTGGCGCCGGGCGACGTGGTGGTGGTCGACCGCAACTGCCACAAGTCGATCCTGCACGCGATCATCATGACCGGTGCGATTCCGGTGTTCCTCAAGCCCACGCGCAACCATTTCGGCATCATCGGCCCGATCCCGAAGGAGGAGTTCGAGCCGGCCGCGATCCAGGCCAAGATCCGCAAGAACCCCTTGCTCAAGGGCGTCGACGCGAAGAAGGTCAAGCCGCGGGTGTTGACGATCACGCAATCGACCTATGACGGCGTCCTGTACAACACCGAGACCATCAAGGGCATGCTCGACGGTTATGTCGACAACCTGCATTTCGATGAGGCCTGGTTGCCGCATGCGGCCTTCCACCCGTTCTATGGCGCCTACCACTCGATGGGCAAGAAGCGGACGCGCCCGAAGAAGGCGGTGGTGTACGCGACCCAGTCGATCCACAAGCTGCTCGCCGGCATCAGCCAGGCCAGCCAGGTGCTGGTGCAGGACGCGCAGGAGACCAAGCTCGACCGCCACCTGTTCAACGAAGCCTACCTGATGCACACCAGCACCAGCCCGCAGTACAGCATCATTGCCAGTTGCGACGTGGCAGCGGCGATGATGGAGCCGCCCGGCGGTACCGCGCTGGTCGAGGAGAGCATTGCCGAGGCGCTCGACTTCCGCCGCTCTATGCGCAAGATCGACGCCGAATACGGCGACGACTGGTGGTTCAAGGTCTGGGGACCGGAGCGCCTGGTCGACGAAGGCATCGGCCGGGCCGACGACTGGATCATCAAGGGCGAGTCGCGCAAGGGCAAGGCGGCCGACAACTGGCATGGTTTCGGCAAGCTGGCGGCCGGCTTCAACATGCTGGACCCGATCAAGTCGACCATCGTCACCCCAGGCATGGACCTGAACGGCAAGTTCGCCAAGACCGGCATTCCGGCCAGCATCGTAACCAAGTTCCTGGCCGAGCACGGCGTCGTGGTCGAGAAGACCGGCCTGTACAGCTTCTTCATCCTGTTCACGATCGGCATCACCAAGGGCCGCTGGAACACCTTGCTCACCGCCTTGCAGCAGTTCAAGGACGATTACGCCAAGAACCAGCCGATGTGGCGCATCTTGCCGGAGTTCTGCCGCGACAACCCGAAGTACGAGAAGATGGGGCTGGCCGATTTGTGCCAGTTCGTGCACCAGCTCTACGCCAAGTACGACATCGCGCGCCTGACCACCGACATGTACCTCAGCGACCTGGCGCCGGCGATGACACCCAGCGACGCGTATGCGCATATTGCGCGGCGCAAGACCGAGCGGGTCGAGATCGACGCGCTGGAAGGCCGGATCACCGTCGGCCTGGTCACGCCGTACCCTCCGGGTATTCCGTTGCTGATACCCGGCGAGGTGTTCAACCGCAAGATCGTCGACTACCTGAAGTTTTCGCGCGAGTTCAACCTGCAGTGCCCGGGTTTCGGCACCGACATCCACGGCCTGGTGACCGAACCGGACGAGAACGGGGTGTTGCGCTACTACGCGGATTGCGTGGCGCGCTGAGCGATCGTGTTGGTTGCTGTGCGGCGGTGCCTTGCAGGGGCACGCCGCGCCTGCGGAGCCGGTATCAACAAGCCCGGGTCGGCCCCGCGGCGGTGGCGCCTCAGCCGGCTGCGGACTCGATTACGGTGGAAATCGCGACCTTGTTGAAGCCGCCGTCGACATAGGTAACCTCGGCAGTGACGCCGCCGGCCAGGTCGCTGAGCAGGAAGGCGGCGACATTGCCGACATCGTCGATCGTCACATTGCGCCGGATCGGCGACGCGCTGGCCACCGTGCCCAGCAGCTTGCCGAAGTCCTTGATACCGCTGGCGGCCAGGGTCTTGATCGGACCGGCGCTGATACCGTTGACACGGGTGCCGCGCGGTCCCATGGCTTCGGCCAGGTAGCGCACCGAGGCTTCCAGCGAAGCCTTGGCCAGGCCCATGGTGTTGTAGTTGGGGACGATGCGCTCGGCGCCGAGGTAGGTCAGCGTCAACAGCGCCGACTTGTCGCTCAGGTAGGGCAGGGCCGCCTTGGCCATGCCGGGGAAGCTGTAGGCACTGATGTCATGTGCGATGCGGAAGTTCTCGCGACTGACACCGTCGAGGAAGTTGCCGGCAATCGCTTCGCGGGGCGCGAAGCCGATCGCATGCACGAAGCCGTCGAACTGCGGCCAGGTGGCGGACAGGTCGGCAAACATCTTCTCGATCTGGGCATCGTCGCCGACGTCGCAGTCGAACACCAGGCTCGAGTCCAGGCCGGCGGCAAACTCGGTGATGCGGTCCTTGAAACGTTCGCCAACGTAGCTGAACGCCAGCTCGGCGCCCTGGGCGCGGCAGGCCTTGGCAATGCCGTAAGCAATGGAACGATTGCTCAAGACCCCGGTAATCAGCAATTTCTTGCCAGCAAGAAAACCCATGCGACTATCTCCACAGAAAAATCCTGCAGAATTGTCGCATGCGCTTTTTATCCATCCTGTGTTTGTCGTTCCTGGCCATGCCGGGC
>JBFJZP010000351.1:0-4125 GCA_041622095.1 Burkholderiaceae bacterium
GGCGGGCAGCATTCGCATGGCGCCATTGTCCCCGATCGCCCCTGCCCGGACACGCCGGCGCCGGCCTGCGCATTGGCGCGGCAGGCTCTCCCGCATAATGGGATCAAGCCGAAATCGGACCACGGGCACGAACGACACCACAGCCCGAGCCACCCGGCGGGGGACTCTGCAGACATGGCATGGCGTGACGATCGATGGCGTTCGGAATTGGCTCTCGCGCTAGGGGTGCTGGTACTGGGCCTGGCCATTTCCGCCGCCGGGGCCTATCGCCTGCACCAGGAAATCGTGGTCCGTGCGCATGAGGACTTCGACCGCAGTGTCAACCGGGTGCTGGACGCGATCAAGCTGCGCTTCGGCCGCACCATCTACGGCCTCAACGGCGCCAAGGGCATGTATGCGGCGAATGACCGGATCAACCGGGCCCAGTTCCAGGCCTACGTGGCGTCGCACGACCTGAAGACCGAGTTTCCGGGTGTACGGGGCTTCGGCCTGATCCAGCGAATCCAGCGCGCAGACATCGACACGATGATCGCTGCCGAACGGGCCGATGGCGCACCCCGGTTCACGCTGCACCAACTCGACGACAAGGAACTGGACGACCTGTTCGTGATCCGGCTCATCGAGCCGGGCCGGCAAAATGCCGGCGCGCTCGGCCTGGATGTCGGCTCGGAGGCGGTACGCCGGCGTGGTGCCGAACAAGCGATCGCCGACGGCCGCCCCACCTTGTCCGGACCTATCGTGCTGGTGCAGGACAACAAGCGCTCCTACGGCGCGCTGCTGTATGTTCCGCTGTACCGCAATGGAACCACACCCACCGATGCGGCGCAGCGGCGCGACGCCTTGCTCGGCTTGCTGTACGCCCCGATCGTTTTGTCGGAGCTGCTCGACGGCATCCACGACGTGCAGGCCGGCCGGCTGGCGTTCGCGTTGTTCGACACCGCCGATCCGTCCGAACCGGTCTACCTGACCGACCCGAACAACAACACCGGCATTGCGTCCGCGGCAGGCGTCGTGCCGCGGTTCCAGGACCGCAAGGAGTTCTCGGTATCGGGCCGCGCGTTGATGCTGCAGGCACACAGCACGCCGACATTCGACGCCGAAGTCGACCGATATGCCGCTGCCTTGCTGCTGCTCGGTGGCGCCCTGGTCAGCAGCCTGCTGGCCTTGCTGACCTGGCAACAGGCCAGCGGACGCCGGCGCGCCGAACGGCTGGCACGTGACATGACGGGCGACGTCGAACGCCTGGCGCAGGTGGTGCGGCACACGTCCAATGCGGTTTGCATCACCGGCCCGGACTTGCGCATCCGCTGGATCAACGAGGGATTCACCCGCATCACCGGCTACGCGGCGCATGAGGCGATCGGCAGGCAGGCAGGCGAACTGCTGTCCAGCGGAAAAGCCGACCCGGAGGTCCTGCAGGCCCTGCAGGAGTCGGCGCGCAGCGCCAGCAGTTGCCGGGTGGAGATCCTGAACCGGCGCAAAGACGGCCGGGAATACTGGATCGACACCGAGGTGCAACCCCTGCGCGACGCCCAGGGCCGGCTCTCCGGCTTCATGGAGATCGGCAGCGACATCACCGACCGGCGCCTGGCGCAGGAGCAACTGCAGGCCGTGGTGCGGGACAACCAGGCACTGCTGCACACGATCGACATGCACGCGATCGTCTCGGTGGCCGACAGCAGGGGCCGGATCACCGACGTCAATGATGCGTTCTGCACGATCAGCGGCTACCGGCGGGACGAACTGCTCGGCCAGGACCACCGCGTCGTCAACTCCGGCGTCCACGACCGCGCCTTCTGGCGCAACATGTGGGCGCTGATGAATGCGGGAACACCGTGGCGCGGCGAGATCTGCAACCGCGCCTGTGATGGCCGGCTGTACTGGGTCGACACCTTCATCACCCCGTTCCTGAACGCGCGCGGCGAGATCGAGAAATTCATCTCGATCCACGTCGACATCACGCCCAGCAAACTCGCCGAGCAGGCGCTCGAAGAGGAACGCCGCACGCTGGCCAACATCCTGGACGGCACCAACGCCGGCACCTGGGAATGGGACGTGCAGACCGGCGAGACCCACGTCAACGCGCGCTGGGCCCGCATCGCGGGCTACGAACCCGACGAGCAGGACTTCACCCGCATCGAGACCTGGAACGCGCTGATCCACCCGGACGATGCCGCGCGGTCGCAGCAGTTGCTGCAGCAGCACTTTCGCGGCGAGACACCGGGATACGATTGCGAGAACCGGATTCGCCACAAGAGCGGCCACTGGGTCTGGGTGCTCGGCCGCGGCAAGCTGCTCAGCCGCAGCGACAGTGGCGCACCGTTGCGGATGGCCGGCATCCACCTGGACATCACGGTGCGCAAACAGGCGGAATTCGCGTTGCGCGACAACGAGAGCCTGATGCGGCTGATGACCGAGAACATGGGGGGCCGGCTGGCTTATTTCGATGCCCGGCGGCGGCTGCAGTTCGCCAACCAGGCGACCTATGCGTATTTCGGCGGTTCACCGGCCGACCGCGTCGGCCAGCCGTTCGAAACCCTGGTCGGACCGCAGTTGGCGCAGCGGCTCGAACCGATCGTGCGCGAAGTCCTGAACGGCCAGGCGCAGCATTACGAGGGCGAGGCGGTTGACGCCGACGGGCAGAACACCTATTCGGCCGTCCAGCTGCTGCCGGACCTGCGCGACGGGCTGGTGCACGGCTTCGTCGCGATGGCGGTTGACACCACCGATGCCAAGCGGGCCGAAGCCGAGGTGCGGCGCGCCGACCAGCTGATGCGCGCGGCCATCGACGCCACCGACGCCGCGTTCGTGTTGTTCGACCCGGATGACCGGCTGGTGTTCTGCAACGACAAGTACCGCGAGTACTACCAGGACATCGCCGACATCATCGAGCCCGGTATCCGTTTCGAGGCGCTGATCCGTGCCGGCGTCGCCCGGGGTCGCCAGCCGGAGGCGATCGGCCGCGAAGAGCAGTGGATTGCCGAACGCATGGCGGCCCATCGCAGCGCCAACTCGGTGGTCAACCAGCGTCTGGCCAACGGGCGCAGCCTGCGCATCGTCGAGCGCAGGATGCCCGATGGGCATACGGTGGGGTTTCGCATCGACATCACCGAGCTGGTGCAGGCCACCGACGCCGCGCAGGCCGGCTCACGCGCCAAGAGCCGGTTCCTGGCCAACATGAGCCACGAGATCCGCACGCCGATGAATGCGATCCTGGGCCTGCTGACCTTGCTGCAACGGACCCGGCTCGACCCGCGCCAGGCCGACTATGCGGCCAAGACCGAGAACGCGGCGCGCTCGCTGATGAGCCTGCTCAACGACATCCTGGACATCTCCAAGGTGGAGTCGGGCAAGCTGGCGCTCGAGCGGCAAGCATTCAAGATCGACGACATGCTGCGCGACCTGTCGGTCATCCTGGCCACCACGGTTGGCGAAAAGCCGCTGGAGCTGCTGTTCGACATCGATCCGGAACTACCCCGGCAGCTGGTCGGCGACGCGATGCGGCTGCAACAGATCCTGATCAACCTGGGCAGCAACGCCGTCAAGTTCACGCCCCAGGGCGAGGTGGCGCTGGTCATCCGTGTGCTGTCGCGCACCGGGCAGGCGGTGCAACTGCGCTTCGAGATGCGCGACACCGGCATCGGCATCGCGCCGGAGAACCAGCAGCATATCTTCAGCGGCTTCTCCCAGGCCGAGGCATCGACCACCCGGCGCTTCGGCGGCACCGGGCTGGGCCTGGCGATCAGCAGCCGGCTGGTCGACATGATGGGCGGACAACTGGCGCTGGACAGCGCGCTGGGCGAAGGCAGCCGCTTTCATTTCACGATCGAACTGGGCTTGCCGGCCGACGACGCACACCATGCCCAGCCGACGCGCGCGCTGCCCGCGACAGCATCCCCGTTGCGGGTACTGGTGGTCGACCACCACCCGGCGGCGCGGGACTTGTTGCAAGGCCTCGGGCAATCGCTGGGATGGACGGTGCAGACCGCGGCCAATGCCGGGCAGGCGCTGGCGCTGTTGTCCGGCGCGGCCGATGGCGCCGCGCCCTGGCAGGTGGTGCTGCTGGACTGGCGCCTGCCCGACATGGACGGCTGGCAGGTCTGCCAGCAGATCCGGGCGACCGAC
>JBFJZP010000352.1:0-4122 GCA_041622095.1 Burkholderiaceae bacterium
ATGACCCGCATGCCCAAGGTGCAGGAAAAGGTCAAGGCCTTCTTCGGCCGCGATCCGCGCAAGGACGTGAACCCGGACGAAGCCGTGGCCGTGGGCGCCGCGATCCAGGGCCAGGTGCTGACCGGCGACCGCAAGGACGTGTTGCTGCTCGACGTGACCCCGCTGTCGCTGGGCATCGAGACGCTGGGCGGCGTGATGACCAAGATGATCAGCAAGAACACGACGATCCCGACCAAGTTCGCACAGACCTTCTCGACCGCCGATGACAACCAGCCGGCAGTGACGATCAAGGTGTTCCAGGGCGAGCGCGAGATCGCCGCCGGCAACAAGATGCTGGGCGAGTTCAACCTCGAAGGCATTCCGCCGGCAGCCCGCGGCACGCCGCAGATCGAGGTGTCGTTCGACATCGACGCCAACGGCATCCTGCACGTCGGCGCCAAGGACAAGGGCACCGGCAAGGAAAACAAGATCACGATCAAGGCCAACTCCGGCCTGACCGAAGCCGAGATCCAGCAGATGGTCAAGGACGCGGAACTCAATGCCGCCGACGACAAGCGCAAGCTCGAACTGGTGCAGTCGCGCAACCAGGCCGAAGCCAGCGTGCACAGCGTGCAAAAGAGCCTGACCGAATTCGGCGACAAGCTCGACGCCGGCGAGAAGGAAAAGATCGAAGCGGCGATCAAGGACCTGGAAGAAGCCCTCAAGGGCGACGACAAGGCCGCGATCGACGAGAAGAATACCGCCTTGATGACGGCCAGCCAGAAACTCGGCGAGCACATGTACGCCGACATGCAGGCCAAGCAAGGTGGTGACCAGGCTGGCGGCGGCGAAGCCGAAACCGCATCGACCGAAGGCGCCTCGCGCGCAGCCGACGACGACGTGGTGGACGCCGAGGTCAAGGAAGTCAAGAAGGGTTGACGGCAACCCCGCTGTGACGGCGCACGCCGCGCTCGAACGATTCCTTGCGGAATCTTCGGCGCGGCGATCTGCATTGATGGACCGACACAGCGCAGCAGGCGAAACCCGCGAAGCTGCGCGCTGACCGAGAACGACGATGGCCAAGAGAGACTATTACGAATCGCTGGGTGTTCCGAAGAACGCCTCGGACGAAGAGATCAAGAAAGCCTATCGCAAACATGCGATGAAGCACCACCCTGACCGCAACCAGGGCGAAACCTCCAAGGTCGCCGAGGAGAAGTTCAAGGAGTGCAAGGAAGCCTACGAGATGTTGTCCGACCCGCAGAAGCGGGCGGCTTATGACCAGTACGGCCATGCCGGCGTGGATCCGAACATGCGTGGCGGCCCGGGCGCAGAAGGTTTTGGCGGCTTCGCCGAGGCCTTCGGCGACATCTTCGGCGACATGTTCGGCCAGCAGCGCGGCGGACGCGGCCCCGGTGGCCGCCAGGTGTTCCGCGGTGGCGACCTGAGTTATGCGATGGAGATCTCGCTCGAGGAAGCCGCACGCGGCAAGGACGCGCAGATCCGGATTCCGAGCTGGGAGTCATGCGACACCTGCCACGGTTCCGGCGCAAAACCCGGCACCCAGGTCAAGACCTGCAGCACCTGCGGTGGCGCTGGCGCGGTGCAGATGCGCCAGGGCTTCTTCAGCGTGCAGCAGACCTGCCCGACCTGTCGCGGCGCCGGCAAGGTGATCCCCGAACCCTGTACCGCCTGCCAGGGCCAGGGGCGGATCAAGAAGCAGAAGACGCTCGAGGTCAAGATTCCGGCCGGCATCGACGGTGGCATGCGTATTCGCAGCACCGGAAACGGCGAACCCGGCACCAACGGGGGTCCGGCCGGCGACCTGTACATCGAGATCCGGCTGAAGAAACACGACATCTTCGAGCGCGACGGCGACGACCTGCATTGCACGGTGCCGATCAGCATCATCACCGCGTCGCTTGGCGGCGAAATCGATGTGCCGACACTGGCCGGCAAGGCGGTGATCGACATTCCGGAAGGCACGCAGACCGGCAAGCAGTTCCGCCTGCGCGGCAAGGGCATCAAGGGTGTGCGGGCCAGCTACCCGGGCGACCTGTATTGCCATATCCTGGTCGAGACGCCGGTCAAGCTCAGCGAAGCACAACGCAAGCTGATGCGTGAGCTGGAAGAATCGTTTCAGAAAGGCGCCGGCAAACACTCGCCCAGTACCGAGAGCTGGACCGACCGGCTGAAAAGCTTCTTCACTTGACCGACATCAAGGCCGGCCTGCGGGCCTGATGTCCAATGAAAGCTGCAAGCGCCCCGGCGTCTGCAGCTTTTTTTCTGCCGGTGCGGTCCACCCAGCGAAGGCCGCAACCGGCACTTTCGGAGACAACATGTCGGTCACTATCACTTTCCTGGGCGGCGCCGACACGGTGACCGGCTCGAAATACCTGATCCGCCACGACAAACATCGGTTGCTGGTCGACTGCGGCCTGTTCCAGGGTGTCAAACAACTGCGCCTGCGCAACCGCACGCCCCTGCCGGTGGCGCCCGACCAGATCGACGCGGTGGTGCTGACCCATGCCCACCTGGACCACAGTGGCTACCTTCCGCTGCTGGTGAAGGAAGGCTTTGCCGGCAAGGTCCATGCCACCCGCGGAACCCGCGACCTGTGCAAGATCCTGCTGCCCGACAGCGGCTACCTGCAGGAGGAAGATGCGGCGTTCGCGAATCGCCACGGATTCTCCAAACATGCGCCGGCTCTGCCGCTGTACACGCGCAATGATGCACGCGCCTGCCTCAAGCAGATCAAGGCCAGCGGCTTCGGCAAGCGCTTCAGCCCGATTCCCGGCTGGCACGTCACCTTCCTCGAGGCCGGCCATATCCTGGGAGCGTCCAGCGTGCTGGTCGAGGTCGCCGGCCGACGCATCTTGTTCTCCGGGGACCTGGGGCGCACCGACGACCTGATCATGCGTCCGCCGGCGCATGCACCGCTGGCCGACACGGTGCTGATCGAATCGACCTATGGCGATCGCGAACACCCGAAGGACGACCTGCTGGCGGAGCTGGCACCGCTGCTGCGCAAGGTGGTGGCACGCGGCGGTGTGGCAGTGGTGCCGGTGTTCGCGGTCGGAAGGGCCCAGGCCTTGCTGCACGCGATCGCGCTGCTCAAGAGACGGCGCGAGATTCCGCGCTCGGTGCCGGTGTTCCTGGACAGTCCGATGGCGGTGCATTCGACACACCTGTTCGAACAACACCTGGGCGGGCATCGGCTCAGCGAGAAGGAGTCGCACGCCCTCACCCGCAGTGCAACCATGGTCGCCAGTACCGACGAATCGAAGGCGCTGGCCCGCCGGCGCGGGCCGATGATCATCCTGTCGGCCAGCGGCATGGCCACCGGCGGACGGGTGCTGCACCATTTGTCGCATTACCTGGGCGATCACCGCAACATGGTGATCCTGACCGGATTCCAGGCACCCGGCACCCGCGGCGCATCGCTGGCCGATGGCGCGCGCACCCTTCGCATCCATGGGCGCGACATTGATGTGAAGGCCGAGGTCGCCCAACTGGAAGCCGCATCGGCCCATGCCGATGCGTCCCAGTTGCTCGCCTGGCTGCGCACCATGCCGGGCACGCCGGGACAGGTATACATCGTGCACGGCGAACGCAATGCGTCGGACGAGTTGCGCAAACGTATCGGCCATGAACTGGGCTGGCGCGCCATGGTGCCGGAACACGGATCGACCTGGCCGACCTGAGCCACGGTTCGGCTTCTGCGCTGGCCGGCCCCTGTTGGCTTTGGCGCTGTACCGTCGCATGCGGCACGGCCAGACCTGCGACGAGGCACTGGAGAGCTATGCCATGCCGACCGCTGACAAGGCCATGCGACGCCGGACCGGCCCGCAGCAGATCTGGCCGCGCACGATGTGCTGGCACGGCCCGGGCTACCGCAAGGAAATCCGTTTTGCGGACGCCGCGGCTGGTCAGAACAGGCTTTGCTGTGCCGACAAGGCCGACGGCCGGAACAGGCTCGGATCCAGCGTGATGCGTTCGCGGTTCAGGCCCAGCCGTGTGCAGGTCTTCTCGAAGCGTTGCTGCAGCAATTGCGCCCAGACGCCGCTGCCTTTCATGCGGGTGGAAAAGTCGGCGTCATAGTCGCGCCCGCCACGCATCTCGCGGATGCGCGCCATGACGCGG
>JBFJZP010000353.1:0-4117 GCA_041622095.1 Burkholderiaceae bacterium
AGCGGCATCGTGTGGGTGATCAGGTCGTCGATGTTGATCTTGCCGTCCATGTACCAGTCGACGATGCGTGGCACGTCGCTGCGTCCGCGCGCGCCACCGAATGCCGAGCCTTCCCATTTGCGCCCTGTCACCAGCTGAAACGGCCGGGTGCTGATCTCGGCGCCCGCTTCCGCGACGCCGATGATGATGCTGCGGCCCCAGCCCTTGTGCGTGCATTCCAGTGCCTGGCGCATGATCTTCGTGTTGCCGATGCATTCGAAGCTGTAGTCGGCGCCACCGTCGGTGAGCTGGACGATGCGGTCGACGACATTCTCGCCAGCTGCTTCGAGTTCCTTCGGGTTGATGAAGTGCGTCATGCCGAACTTGCGCGCCATCTCCTGGCGTGCCGGGTTGATGTCGACGCCGATGATCTTGTCTGCGCCGACCATCTTCGCGCCCTGGATCACGTTCAGGCCGATGCCGCCGAGGCCGAACACCACCACGTTCGCACCGGCCTCGACCTTGGCGGTGAACAGCACCGCACCGATGCCGGTGGTGACGCCGCAGCCGATGTAGCAGACCTTGTCGAATGGCGCGTCGTCGCGGATCTTGGCCAGCGCGATCTCCGGCACCACCGTGTAGTTGCTGAAGGTCGACGTGCCCAGGTAGTGCAGGATCGGTTTGCCGTCCAGGCTGAAGCGGCTGCTGGCGTCGGGCATCAGGCCCTTGCCCTGGGTGCCGCGGATCAGCTGGCACAGGTTGGTCTTGCGCGACAGGCAGAACTTGCACTGGCGGCATTCCGGCGTGTACAGCGGGATCACATGGTCGCCCTTTTTCAGGCCGGTGACACCCGGGCCGACGTCGACCACGATGCCGGCGCCTTCATGGCCCAGGATGGCCGGGAACAGGCCTTCCGGATCGGCGCCGGACAAGGTGTAGTAATCGGTGTGGCAGATGCCGGTGGCCTTGATCTCGACCAGCACTTCGCCGAACTTCGGTCCTTGCAGATCGACGGTCTCGATGGTCAGGGGCGCGCCGGCTTTCCAGGCGACAGCAGCTTTGGTTTTCATGATGACTTCGCTCGCTGAGACAGACAGGCAACAACTATAAACGCCATGATCGGTGCCTCGATGGCCATGGTGGTTGCGGACGAGGTGAAGGCGAGGTCTGCATGGAAGTTACTTCTGGCAATCTGGGGTCGACGCGGGTGCTGCAGGTGCAGGGGCGGCTCGAGCATTCGCAAGCCAATGCCTTCGAGGCCGCGCTGGCACCCCATCTCGTCGATTACAAGCCTTCGGGCTCGCCGCTGGTGCTCGACTTCTCGGGGGTCATCTACATCAGCAGTGTCGGGCTGCCGATGTTGCTGCTGGCTGCCAAACAGGTCAAGGCGCAGCAGGGCCGCATCGCGTCGCAGCGCTCACGCCGACCGTCACCGAGGTGTTCCAGGTCGGCCATTGCAACCCGGTGCTGTCGATTTATCCGGATGTGCCGGCGGCTGAACCTGCGTCTTAGTCGACCTTGGCGCCGGAGGCCTTGACCACCGGCTGGTACTTGGCGCGTTCGGCGTCCATCAGGGCACCGAACTGTTCCGGCGTGGTCGGAACCGGCTCGGCCATCAGCGTGGCGAAGCGGCTCTTGGCTTCCGGCGAATTGAGGGCGGCGACAAAGGCCTGGTTCAGCTTGGCAATCACATCCTTGGGGGTGGCGGCAGGCACTACCAGTCCCCACCAGGTGTCGACCTGGAAGCCCTTGAGCGTTTCCGCCACGGTCGGGACATCCGGCAGGACCTGGCTGCGTTGTGCGGTGGTGACCGCCAGTGCCTTGAGCTTGCCCGACTTGATGTTGGCTGACGCGGTGGCCAGGTTGTCGAAGTTGAAGTCGACCTGGCCCGACAACAAGGCCAGCTGGGCCGGGTTGCCGCCGTTGTATGGGATATGCACCGCAAAGATACCGGCCTGCGACTTGAACATCTCGCCGGCCAGGTGGCCGCCGCTGCCGTTGCCGCCGGAGCCGTAGTTGAGCTTGCCCGGGTTGGCCTTGGCGTACTTGATCAGGTCGGCCACGCTGTCGATGTTCAGGCGGCTGGCGGTATCGGCGTTGAGCACCAGCACATTGGGCACGCGCACCATTTGCGTGATCGGCGCGAAATCCTTGGCCGCGTCGAACGGCATCTTGCTGTACAGCCACGGGTTGATCGCATGGGTGGCCACGGCCGCAATACCGATCGTCGTGCCGTCCGGTGCGGACTTGGCCACCAGGTCGACGCCGATGTTGCCGCCGCCACCGGGCTTGTTCTCGATGATGACCGTGCCCAGGGTGTCCCGGACGCGCTCGGCCAGGATACGCGCGGTCACGTCGATCGGGCCGCCCGGGCCGTAGGGCACGACGATGCGGGTGGTCTTCGATTGCGCCAGCGCGCCGGTGGGCAGGGCGAACAGGCTGGCGGCAATCGCCGAGATGGATGCCAGGGTGGAGAGTTTCATGAAGTTGTTTTCTCTTGATCTGGGCCCGGGCGGAAAGCCTGGCCGGGCCATGGGTGTGTCCTGGCGTGTGCCAGGGGCGACGGTCACCGCGGCTGGCGCATCAGGCTTGTGCCTTGTCCGCTTCGGTGATGAATGAATCGGCGTAGAACTCTTCTTCCGGCAGGCCGGCCAGGTCGCTGTAGTCCAGCCGGGCCGAGTCGATGACGATTGGTGCGCCGCATGCGTAGACCTGGTAGCCGGAGAGGTCGGGCAGGTCTTCGAGAACCGCCTTGTGCACGAAACCGGTTCGGCCGGTCCAGGCATCTTCGGCGGTGGCGTTGGAGATCACCGGCACGTATTGCAGGTTCGGCATGACGGCGAGTTGCTCCTTGACCCAGGCGTCCAGGTACAGGTCCTCCGGCCGGCGGCCGCCCCAGTACAGCGTCGCCGGGCGGGTGATGCCCTGGAATTGCATGTGCTCGATCAGGGCCTTGATCGGCGCAAAGCCGGTGCCGGAGGCCAGCAGCACCATCGGCTTGTCGGAGTCTTCGCGCAGGTAGAAGCTGCCGAACGGGCCCTCGATGCGCTGGATTTCCTTTTCCTTCATGGTGCCGAACACATGGTCGGTGAACTTGCCGCCGGGCATGTGGCGGATATGCAGGTCGACGCCCGGCCCGTTGTGGCGGGCGTTGGCCATCGAGTAGCTGCGCCGCGATCCGTCGCGCAGGATGAACTCGACGTATTGCCCGGCGTGGTAGACGAAAGGATCGTTGGCCGGCAGTTGCAGGCGCACCAGCATCACGTCGTGCGACAGGCGCTCCAGGGCGCTTACCCGCGCCGGCATCTTGCGGATCGGGAAGGCGCCGGCTTCGGTGACCTGGCGCGACTCGAGCACCACGTCGCTTTGCGGAACGCCGCAGCAGGTCAGCACCAGGCCGTTGGCTTCTTCCTCGTCGCTCAAGGCCTTGCTCTGGTGCGGGCCATGGACCACGGTGCCTTCGATCTTCTTGCACTTGCACGAGCCACAGGCGCCGTCCTTGCATCCGTACGGCAGACCGATGCCCTGGCGGATCGCGGCGGCCAGCATGGCTTCGCCGGGATTGACGGTGAAAGTGCGCCCGCTGGGCTGGATCGAAATCTGGAAGGTCATCGGTTCGGTATCCTTGGCGATTCTCAAACTGTAATATCCCCCGATTTTGCCTTCAAACCAGAATCCGCTCGGAGCGTTGCCGGCGCGCTTCCGTCGTCAACGCGTACTCATCGTCGGTTGTGGCGATGTCGGCATGCGGGTCGTGCGCGGTTTGCGCGACCGCGTGCAGCTGATGGCACTGACCTCCACCGGCGACCGCGGTGACGCCTTGCATGCGCAAGGCGTGCGGGTGCTGCGCGGTGATCTGGACCAGCCGCGCAGCCTGCGCCGGCTGGCCGGTCTGGCGCATCGCGTCGTTCACCTGGCGCCGCCTCCCGCGCAGGGCTGGACCGACACGCGAACCCGCGCGCTGGTCGTCGCCTTGCGCCGGCGTGCACCGCCGCAGTCCCTGGTCTACGGCTCGACCAGCGGCGTGTACGGCGATTGCGCCGGTGCCTGGGTGGCCGAGACCCGCACGACCCGGGCCGAGACCGCGCGCGCGCGCCGGCGCGTCGATGCGGAGCACTGGGTGCGTTTCCTCGGCCGG
>JBFJZP010000354.1:0-4117 GCA_041622095.1 Burkholderiaceae bacterium
CCGGCTGCCGGTCACGCGATGATGAAGACCGCTGCCGACCCGGCCGGCCGTACCGTGCTGGGCACGCTGAACAACTGCGCCAGCAGCCAGACGCCGTGGGGCACCTATCTGTCGGGCGAAGAGAACTGGATGGGTTATTTCGGCCATGGCGACAAGACCGACGCACACCAGAAGCGCTGGGGTGCCCGCAAGGACGGCGCCTACCTGTGGGACAAGTTCGATCCGCGCTTCGACGCGGCAAAAAATCCGAACGAGCCGAATCGCTTCGGCTGGGTGGTCGAAGTCGATCCGATGGACCCGACCAGCACGCCAATCAAGCGCACCGCGCTCGGTCGCGCCGCACACGAGGGCGCATGGGTCGCCGTCACCAAGGACGGCCGTGCGGTGGTGTATTCCGGCGAGGATGCGCGTTTCGAATACATCTACCGTTTCGTCAGCCGCGACCGGATCGCGCCGGGCGGCGCCAGGGCCAACCGGGAACTGCTCGACCACGGCATCCTGCATGTGGCGCGTTTCGACGCCGGCGGGCGTGGCCAATGGATACCGATGGTGCACGGCCACGGGCCTCTCACCGCGGCCAATGGTTTTGCCGACCAGGGCGAAGTGCTGATCAAGGCGCGCCAGGCCAGCGACCTGCTCGGCGCCACGAAAATGGACCGGCCGGAGTGGCTGGCGATCGACAAGGCCAGCGGCTGGGTCTATTGCACGCTGACCAACAACAGCCAGCGCGGCGACAACAATCGCCCGGGCGTGGACGCGGCCAACCCGCGCGCCAACAACACCATGGGGCAGATCATCCGCTGGAAGGAGGACGGCGACTTCGACGGCAGCGGTTTCCAGTGGAACCACCTGGTGCTCGCGGGCGACCCGGCGAACACGCGGGCCGAGGCCAAGGGCAACATCAGGGGCGACATCTACGGCTGCCCGGACGGCATCGGTTTCGATGCGCGCGGCGTTTTGTGGATCCAGACCGACGCGGCCGCCAGCCAGATGTACAAGGGCGAGTTCAAGAACATCGGCAACAACCAGATGCTGGCCTGCGACCCGGCCACCGGCGAGACGCGGCGTTTCCTGACCGCACCGACCAACTGCGAGGTCACCGGCGTCACCTTCACGCCGGACGGCCGCACGATGTTCATCAACGTCCAGCACCCTGGCGAGACACCGAGCGAACGCAGCGACCCGACCGAACCGAGCAAATACTCGAACTGGCCGGACTACCAGCCGAACGGCCGGCCCCGTTCGGCCACGGTGGTGATCCGCAAGGTCGATGGCGGGGTGATCGGGAGCTGAGCGGCGCTGGGGGCGGGGCGATCACACGCGTCGCCCGCTTCACGCAGTGGGCGAGTTTCGTCGCCGTAGCCGGCCTTATTCGGCGCGAGCCTGCGCCGCCCGCCAGGGGATGGCGGCCGGCACCTCGCATACCGGGTCGACGTCGACCGACTTGAAGTCTGCCGGTGACACGATCTCCAGGTATTCCATGTCGGGAGAGTAGTCGAACAGGTAGTGGCGGATGCCCGGGCGCTGGTGTACGCAGTCGCCAGCCTGCACCAGGGTCTCCTTGTCCTCGTACATGAAGCGGGCCCAGCCCTTGAGCATGATGACGATCTGGAAGTCCGCCTCATGCCGATGCCATCCGGTGCCTTCCTCTGGTGCCATATTGGCCCTGACAAGGTGCGCAACCACCTTGCCGTTGGTGGCCGCGGCGACGCCGAGGTCACGGTAGAGGAAAAAGTCACGCAGTCCGCCGGACACATACGCGGTGTCGCCGGGCTTGACGTGGGAGAACTGGGTGTCCGATGGTGCTGGCATGAGATCCTCCGATCCGGGCGTGGTGCTGGCAGAAAAAAAGTGGCCGTGCCCGTTTTGCTTCATGCATGAACTGTTCCAGCGCCGGTGCACCGTTTCGGGCACCCGGCGGCTGCCAACGGAACGGGCGGACCGGTGTCAGGTCTTGGTGGGATTGCTGACGGTCGCGTGGCCGCCGAACCCCTTGCGCATCAACGACAGCAGGCGGTTGCCGGTGTCGGCCTTGCCCTGCGACGAAAACCGCGCCATCAGTGCCGCGGCAATCACCGGCACCGGTGTGCCCTGGCGGATCGACTCGTCGATGGTCCAGCGGCCTTCGCCGGAGTCGGCCACCACCGGGGCGACTGCGGCCATCGCGCCGGGCTCCTGCAAGGCGGTGGTGGTCAGGTCGAGCAGCCAGGAGCGGACCACGCTGCCGTGGCGCCAGGTCTCGCCGACGGCGCCGAGGTCGGGCGTCAGGTCGGGCCGGGCGGCCATCAGCGCAAAACCTTCGGCATAGGCCTGCATCATTCCGTATTCGATGCCGTTGTGGACCATCTTGGTGAAATGGCCGGCGCCACTCGGGCCGCAATGCAGCCAGCCGCGGTCGGCTGCCGGCGCCAGGCACTCGAACAACGGAGTCAAGGCGGCGATCGCGTCGGTCTCGCCGCCGGCCATCAGGCAATACCCCTCCTGCAGTCCCCAGACACCCCCGGAGACGCCGCAGTCGACGAAATCGATGCCCAGTGTCTTCCAGTGCCGGGCCCGGGCCTGCGAGTCGAGGTAGTTGGCATTGCCGCCATCGACCAGCACATCGCCCGGGCTGAGCAGGGTTTCGAGTTCGGCCAGTGTCTGCTCGGTGATGGCGCCGGCGGGCAACATCAGCCAGACCAGTCGGCGGCCGGTTTGCGCCTGCACGCCTGCTGCCAGCGTCGCGTGCAGTTGCACGCCGGCTTGCGCGGCCAGTGCCTCGCGCGCCTCGGCCGACGGATCGAAGCCGTGCACGGTGACGGCACCGCGGGCCAGTCGGCGCGCCATGTTGGCGCCCATGCGCCCGAGGCCGACGATGGTGATGACAGAAGGGCTTGAGCGTGTATGCCTGGTGGGATGGACTCGAAAGGCGATGACCGACGGCCGTCGCACACGAAGAAAGGGTGCGCCATGTTACTGCGCCGCGCGCTGGGCGCGCGCCGGCCACGGCGCAGTGTGTCGACAGGTGCCGGGCTCAGGCGGCGATCGGACGCTGCGGGCGGACCGCGAACAGGAACAGCAAGGAGCCGCAACCGGCGGTCAGCGCCAGCATGGTGAAGCCGGTGCGGTAGTTGCCGGTCAGGTCGGCCAGTATGCCGGCCACCATCGGCCCGGCGATCTGCCCCAGTGCGATGATCACCGAGGACAAGCCCAGGATCATGCCGATGGCGTTGCGCCCGAAATAGTCGGCCCGGATCGACTGCATCAGCGGGCCGCGCAGGCCCCAGGCCACGCCGTGCAGCACGGCGAATGCCGCTACCTGCGCCGGATGGGTGGCATAGGTCAACAGCAGCAGGCCGGTCATGTGACCGAGCATGCAGACCGCGGCGAGCAGGCGCTTTTCGAAGCGGTCGCCGATGGTCGCGCTCAGCACGACGCCGATGACCTGTCCGAACGTCAATACCATGATGAAAAAAGCCGCCTGGGTGACCGAATACCCCAGCCCTTCCTTCATATGGCTGATGGCGTGGACGTTGACCGCGGTGACCACCAGCAGCGCGAATCCGTGGCCGAGTGCCAGCAACCAGAACGCGCGGGTGCGCAAGGCCTGGCGGACGGTGAATTCAGTCCGGACCGGCAGGCTGGCCGGGCCGTCGCCGGCCAGGATCTCTGCGGGTGGCGGCAGGCCGTCGACATTCAGTCCGTGGTCCTGCGGCCGCCAGCGGATGGTGCGGGCCAGTGGCAATCCCAGCGCGATGATGATGACGCCGGAGCCGAACGCGGTGGCGCGCCAGCCGTAGGTGGCCATGCACCAGGCGACCACCGGAACCATCACGCCACCGAGCGCCAGCCCCATGCTCATGATCGACAAGGCGCGTGCACGGTAACGCTCGAACCACTGGATCAGCGCCACCGTCAACGGAAAGTAGCCGCCCAGGCTGACACCGACCGCCATCATCACCGCGCTGGCATAAAAACCGGCGATGGTCTCGATCTGGCTGAGCATCAGAAAGCCGGAACCGAAAACCAGCATGCCGACCTGCACCATCGCGCGCGGACCGAAGCGGTCGAGCAACCAGCCCAGCGCCGGCCCCAGGATCGCGGTTTCGACCGATTGCAGCGCGGCGGCGCCGGACAG
>JBFJZP010000355.1:0-4111 GCA_041622095.1 Burkholderiaceae bacterium
GATGGGTCCACTCCGGCGTATGCGCCGGTATAAGCGCGAGCAGTTCGGCGACCAGGTCGTCGAAGCTGCGGTCGTCCAGGGCTGGGGGTCTAATCGGCACGGCCGGCCTCCATCACCAGTGTCAGCCCGACGCGCGCCGGCGTGCCGGTGCGCTTGAGCCGGTATGCGATTTCGACGCGCACGCCGTCGGGTACGCCACTGCCGGCGTCGCTGACCGGATCGACGGCGATGCCGTCCACCGTGATGCGCTGCTCCCAGCGCTTGAGCGCGTCCTCCACCAGGTCCTTGATGCGGCTGCGGGTGGCCACGGTATTGGGTTCGTTCAGCAGGTTTTCCAGTCCGGCGCCGAATCCTGCGTGCATGAGTTGTTCTCCCGGGCGCGTGGACAGCAGCACCTCGATCAGCTCGCGTACGCTGCGCGCCAGCGTCGGGTAGTGCAGTTCGCCGTTGTCGTCCGGTACCGACAGCAGCGGCCAGCCGATCGGTTCGGCGTAGCGGGTGGCAAGCGTGCGGGAGGACGTGGCCATGTCGTCTACTCCTTGGCCTTCGGAACCGGGATGCAGATCTTCAGGGCCGGCAACCAGAAGAAGATCAGGTTGAACAGCTGCAGGAAGATGTTGAGCACGATGAACGCGCACAAGGTGATGATCGGCAGCGAGAACGAGCAGATCCAGCCCAGCCCGAGCCCGTTGCCCGAGTCGCCCTTGCCGTCGCGCAGGTCCTTGGGATCGTTCTTCAGCAGCGCCGCCAGCCGCGGCGGCAGTGCAAACGCGACGCTGGGCCGGACTCGCTTGAGCTGCGCGCGGTCCATCAGGTCGGGCATCGGGATGACCGGAATGGCGGCGCCGGAGGACTCGAACCAGTCGGCGATGGTGAAGGCTTCGCTGTAACGCGACCACACCAGGCGGCCCGGGCAGCCCGGCTGCTCGGGCTTGAGGCGCACGAAGGCGCGCACCGCAAATCGCGGCTCGGCGCCATTGCGCGTGCGCTCGAAGCGGCCGGCGGCCGGCAATACCCGGGCGAATTGCTGTTGCAGACAGGTCAGCGTGGCATCGAAGATGGCGGAGGCCGTACCCTGCGCCACCGCGCCGAAGCGGTCGGGAATGTCGACGCGCTTGCCCGGCACCGCATCGATCAGTACGTCGCGGGCGTCGGTCAGGAAATCCAGCGCATTGCGGTAGTCGATGTACGCCGCGCGGCCGTTCGACGCCGCAACATCGGTCTCCACGCGCAGCTTGGCGAGCGCACTGCGCAGCGCAGCCGCTCCGGTGCCGCTGCCGAAGGCATCGAATTCGGTGTGCAGTTGGCGCAGCAGCAGGCCCAGTGTCGCGTCCAGCGCGTCGTATTCATTGCGCGTGAGCGCAGACGTCGATGCGCCCGGGGCGCTTTGCGCGGCGCGGCGCGCGTCTTCGGTCGAGAAGCGCCGGCTTGCCGGCACCGGGAACCTGCGGCTGCCACCTTCACGCAGGTAGATCACCAGCTGGTCGGCCAGCAAGGCCCGCTCCTGCGCGTCGGTGCCGAATGCCGGCGGTGTGGCGGGTGCTTCGCTGAGTTCGCCCGAGGCGACCCGCAGGTTGCCGAACAGCAGGGTCCTGCCGGCGCTCTTGCAGACATCCGGCGGTGCGACGAACAGCGGCTGGATGTCTTCGCCCACAAGCTCGCCGGCCTCGGCCAGGCGGGCACTGCCGGCGGTGCGGATGCGGCGCTGGCTGGGCGCGCGCGCGTCGAGCCAGGGATGCCCCAGCGTGACGGCGCTGGCACGCCGATCCTGCGCCGGGTCCAGGTCTTCGTCCACCGCTTCCCAGCCGAACACCCGGGTGCCGGCCTTGAGCCAGGCCAGGTGGCGGGCGCCGTCGACCCGGCGCAGCACGAAGCCGCTGCTGTCGATCTGCGACGGATCCACGCGCGGCTGGCCTGGAACGTCGCAGAAGGCTTCGAGCACGACCATGTTGAAGACGCGCTGCAGCGGCTGGAACACCCGCATCGTCGTGCCGTCGCGCTTCGGTGTACTCGCCAGCAGCGCGGCATGGCGCGCCGGACTGGCCAGGTCTGCGAGCAAGCCGTCGACGAAATTCTGGTCGCGCCGCTCGACGATCAAGGGTACGCCGTCGGTTGCGCGCCTGTCCTGGCGCAGACCGGTCAGTTGCACCGGGTGCATCGGCGCATGTGTCTGCGCGCGCGGCGCGCGTACCGCCAGCGGCTTGGGGGGACTGAGGGTGGACTGGCTCATCGGCTCCTCACCAGATATTGCCCGCGCCGGGTGTGTACGAGGTCGACACCACGGCGTTGGTGATCAGCGTGTCGCATTTGACGACGCCGGAGAAGTTGGACATGGCGGCATCGACCTTGACCATGCCGGCGCTGACGTCCACGGATGCAGCCTGTACCTTGACCTTGGCGGCTGCTTCGATCGACACGCCCTGCGAATCGATGGTCACGGTATTGCCGGCGCATACGATCCTGACCTTGCCGCCGGACTCGTCGGTCAACGTGAGCTTGACCCCGGCCGGCGTAGCGCAAGCGATGGTGGCGGTGGCATCGCTCTCCTCGACGATGGCGATGCGCGTGCCGGCCTTGCCGGTGATGCTCCAGCGGTCCACCTTGCCGCTGAGCGACTCCGGCGGCGCGGCATTGCCATTCCACAAGCCGCCGATCACCACCGGTGCGCGCGCGTCGCCCTGCACGAAGACCACCAGCACCTCGTCGTCCGGCTGCGGGATGAAGAAACCGCCACGCGCATTGCCGGCGAACGGGTTGGCCACCCGCGCCCACAGGCCGGTGTCGCTGCTGCTGTCCAGGCTGTAGAGTTCAACCTTGACCCGGGCCAGGCCTTCAGGGTCGTCGACGTCGGTGACGCGCGCCAGATGGCAGGCCGCCAATGCGTGGGGCGGAAGTTGAAAATCGGTAACAGGCAGGTTGTCGCGTTGCATGGTGGTCAAGCCGGGTTTCCCAGATACGCGCCTTCGGCGCTGAGTTCGGTTTCGAATCCGCGTTGCATGTCGTAGCGGTGCGTGCAGGCGGTGACGTAGTAGGTGTTGTCGAAGCGCGGTGACACGTCGGCCAGCGTCACATGCGATCCGACGCGCAGCGTCGGATGGCCTTCGCAGGAGGCCTGCACCCGCACGAAGCGCCGCGCGCGCTGTTCGAACTCCGCCTGCGCCAGCGCGTCGGCCTCGAGCTGGGTCAGCGCCAGCCGGTGTGCGCTGTGTTGTTCGCGCGCGCCAAACACCTGCTGCAGCATGTCCTTGCCGGTTCGTCCGGCCCCGGGGCCCAGCGGTGCGCCGGCGCCACGGCCTTCGATGGCCTGCCCCTGCAGATGGTCGAAGCCGGTCACGACGACATCGGTCACCTGGTGCGCCAGGTCGGCGACCACGCGCAAGCGGTGCAACTGGCTGTGCAGGCGCAGCGTCACCTGGCTGCGCAACACGTCCTTGCGTGGCGACACCTGCAGGTCGTTGCCGACGATCTGCATGTCGGCGCCATGGCGCGCCAGCAGCCGGCGCAGGAAGGCCAGGTCGCTTTCGTTGAACTGCACCTCCACCGTGGAGCTGTCTGCAAGGCCGGTGATGACCGGCGTGAGCCCGCTGCGCGAGGCCACTGCGCGCGTGATGTCCGCCACCGACTGGTCCTCGTAGACGGCAGTGCGCCGCGCCATGCGCGCCTTCTGCGCCGGATCTTCGGCGCTCACCCGCAGCCGCGGCGGGCCGTCCGGATCGAAGGCGAACTCCAGCGCGCTGACGTTGCCGCGGAAGATCTCCGTGGGGGCTGCCGCCTCGCCGGCATAGATCTTGAGTTCGGAGCCGAGCTTGAGCAGTTGTTCGTCTTCGAAGGCCATGCCGACCTGGCCGGTGTCGCGCGCGCCGAAATTGACGAAGGTCAGCTCCAGCGACGACAGGCCGCCTTCCTGCTCGCGCATCACCAGCGACTGCATCAGGCCGGCGGCCAGGTCGCTGTCCTGCCCGTCGATGCGCAGCGTCGGGCGCGCCGAGTAGAAGGCCAGGGCGGACAGGTTGGATTCATCCATCGGTCGGCTCCATGCAGTGTTCAGTCCGCCGCCAGGCGCTCCTGGCGCCAGCGCTCGGTTGCCAGTGCGGCCAGCAAGGTCCGCTCA
>JBFJZP010000356.1:0-4110 GCA_041622095.1 Burkholderiaceae bacterium
CGAGGAATTGATGAAACGCAGCAGGTTGAACGACAGGCTGGCATCGTGCTTGAGCACGGCCTCGATCTCGGCCGTGGCAGCCTGTTTGCGGATCAGGTTGATCAACTCGATGATCACTGCCTGCGCCGGCCGCAAGGTCTGGCCTTGCACCACCGCCGGCTTGGCGAACCAGTAACCCTGGAACAGCCGGACGCCGAAGTCGGACACCATCTTGTGTTGCTCGGCGGTCTCGATCTTCTCGACGATCAGCACCGCATCCGAGTGTTTCTGGGCCATCGCGATCATCGGCCCGATCAATTCCGGCTTGACCGCGAGCAGGTCGATCTTGATGTAGGAGGCCAGTGGCAACCACTGCTGGTAGGCGGCGGTCAGCACGCTCTGGTTGAAGGCCAGCCGGAATCCGCGCTTGCGGATGTCGGTCAAGGTGCGGATCCGGCTGTCGATCTCGTCGATGCTGTTGCCCGCGATCGGCGGAATCTCGAGCACGATCCGTTCGGGCTGCACCAGCTCCAGGTGGCCGCCGGCCAGGCTGGCATGGGTGCAGTTGATGAACATCGTGCGGCTGTCGATCAGCGCGCTGTTGTCGGCATGCGACAACACATTGAACAGCAGTTGCGCGTCGCTGGCGGCGTCATGGTCGGCTCTATCGCGGCTGCGATCGAACAGTTCGTAGCCGAAAACAGCGCCCTTGTCGTCGACGATGGCCTGGCGCGCCACCGCCATCATGTCCCGGGGCGGCCCGGCATCGTCCGACTCCAGGCCCTGGGGAAGGGTGTCGAGTTGTTGCGGTTGGGTGTCGTTTTGCTGCGGATCGGCCATGTGGCGGTTGTAGGTGGGTTCAGCGCATTCTATTGAGACTTTGGCTTGCAGGACACTTTGCGCTGCATCGCGTGATGCTTGCCCCGGGCGTCTTCGGCATGTTGCCGGGGTCGGCAATCATTTCTGCGCATCGGCCTGCAGCAGTGCCAGCTCGGCCTCATCGAAACCGGCCGCGCGGCGCGCTGGCAGGTTGAACGGGCCGCGCAGGCGCGGTGCGCCGTAGCGGCTGGCGAGTTCGGCGTAACCGGTGACCGGATCCAGGCCACGCTGCTGGCACAGCTGCCGGTACCAGTGGTTGCCTACCGCCACATGGCCTATCTCGTCGCGCAGGATGGTGTCGAGTATGCCGGCCGCCACCTCGTCGCCCGCGGCCAGCAGCTTGTCGCGTATCGGCGGCGAGGCATCGAGCCCACGCGCCTCGAGTGTGCGCGGCACCAGTGCCAGTCGGGCCAGCAGGTCGCCACGTGTCTTGTGCGCCATTTCCCACAGGCCGTCATGCGCCGGGAAATCGCCATAGTCATGGCCCAGGGTCTGCAGATGGGCCCGCAGCAGCTCGAAATGCAGTGCTTCCTCGCGCGCGACGCCGATCCACTGGCGGTAAAACGTCTGCGGCATGGCGGCGAAACGCCAGACGATGTCCAGTGCCAGGTTGATGGCATTGAATTCGATATGCGCCAGTGCATGCAGCAACACCGCACGCCCCTGCGCCGTGGCCGGCGAGCGGCGCTTGAGTGCATTGAAACCGACCAGGGCCGGACGTTCCGGACGGCCCGGCATCGCCGGCGATTCGTCATACACCGCCGCCGGGTCCACCGGGTCGCTGGTTTGCAGGCGCCGCGTGCCGGCCGCCTTGGTCGTCGGGTCGCAACAGAGCAGGAGTTCACGTGCCTGGGCACGCAGGTCGATGGCCATGGCCGCCATTGCCGCCGGCCGTGCCGATCCGTTGCAGGAGGCCGCTCCAGCGTGCATCGCTGCCTGCTGCTGGCGCCAGCGGGCGCTCAGGCCCAAAGTACCGGTGACTTTTCCCTGTACCAGTTGTCGACCTGTTGCTGCAACTCGGCTTCGATGCGGCTGCGCTTGATCTTCATCGTCGGCGTCAGGCATCCGTTCTCGATCGACCAGGGTTCCTTGGCGATCACCAGCATCTGCAACCGTTCGTAGTCGGCCACGCGATTGTTGACGCGCTTGAGCAGGGCTGCCATCTCGGCCTGCACTTCGGCGCGTACCGCCGGGTCGGTGAGCTTGGGGCGGATGTGTTCGGCCAGCACCACGATGCCGTAGGCAGACGGCTGGCCGACACCGGAGACCATCGAGAGCTCGACCAGCGGGTGTTCGTTGATGCGGTTCTCGATCGGTGCCGGTGCCACATATTTGCCCTTGGCGGTCTTGAACAACTCCTTGACCCGGCCGGTCACCTTGAGCAGGCCGTCCGGGCGGCGCTCACCCATGTCGCCGGTCTTGAAGAAACCGTCCTCGGTGAAGCTCTCCTTGTCCAGGTCCGGGCGCTTGTAGTAACCCTTCATCTGCCCAGGCGACTTGATCAGGATCTCGCTGCCCGGGCCGATGCGCACCTCGACACCTTCGTACGGAATGCCGACATAACCGGGTGCATTGCACTGCGCGGTCGAGTGGTGCGAGAACGCGAAGTCCTCGGTCATGCCATAACCCTCGAGCAGGTTCAGGCCGAGTTTGCGATACCAGGCGATCAGCTCCGGCGGTATCGGCGCCGACGCGCTGGCCGCCAGCTGCACCTGGTCCAGTCCCAGGCCGGTCAGCACCTTGCGCCCGACCAGCTTGCCGATGATCGGCAGGCCGAGCAGGAAGTTCAGCTTCTTCTCGGGTATCTTGGCCAGCACGCCCTGCTGGAACTTCAGCCACAGGCGCGGCACCGACACGAACAGGTTGGGGCGGGCCCGGTTCAGGTCGGCCAGGAAAGTGTCGAGCGATTCGGCAAAGAAAATGTGCAGCCGGCCGCTGTACCAGGCGGGCGAAGCGATCACCGCGCGCTCGTACGAGTGCGCAAGCGGCAGGTACGACAGCACGCGCCCGCGTGTATCGGCATCCAGGTGCAGTGTTTTGTCCAGGTCATCGGTATATCCCTTGGCAACGGCAGAGACCGCACCGAAACTGATCATGGCACCCTTGGGCGTGCCGGTCGAACCCGAGGTATAGATGATCATCGCCAGGTCGCCGGCGTCGCGTGCGAGCTTGCCGGCCAGCGGCTCGGCGCGCGCGACCAGGTCATCCCACTGGTTGAAGCGGGTCGGTGGTGCCAGCGGCAGCGCGATGCAGGGCAGGTCGGGCGGTACACCGGCCTGCTGCTGATCCCAGGTGTCGAGTTTGCCGACGAACAGCAGTTTCGCGTCGCTGTGTTCGAGCACAAAGCGGATCGTGTCCGGCCCTTCGGTCGGGAAGATCGCCACAGTCGTGCCACCGGCCAGCCAGATCGCGAGTTCAGCCATGAAGAAATGCGCACAATTCTTGGACAGCAGCGCGATATGGTCGCCGGCACCCAACCCCCGGCTTTGCAGGTGCGCCGCCATGCGCCGGGCCTGGTCGACCGTCTCGCCCCAGGTGTAGTCGACCACCTTGCCGCCACCGAGCGGCTGGGTCATGAAGACGGTGTCCTTCTGTCGGACCTCGTGTTGCTGGATCGCGTCGAGTATCAGTCCGTCGTCTGCCATGTCGTGTCTTTCCGATTCTTGTTGTTGCGGCTACATCGACAGGGAGCCTTCGCGGAACTCCGTCTTGTCGAGCCATATGTTGACCAGCACCGGTTTGCCGCTGCGTGCCAGGGCACGTGCATGGGCCAGCGCCGGCTCCAGCTCGTCGATCTGGCGCACCAGGATGCCTTCGGCGCCAAATCCCGCTGCCACCCGGTGGTAATCGGTGCGGGCCAGCACCGTGCCCACGTCATCGTGCAGCATCTTGACCTGCTCGCGCGCAATCTGTGTCCAGCCGGCGTCGTTGCCGACGATTGCGATCACCGGTATGCCATGGCGCACGAAGCTGTCGAACTCGACCAGGCCGTAACCGCAGGCGCCGTCGCCGTAGATGATCCAGACCTCGGCATCGGAATGGCAGCAGGCGGCGCCCAGCGCAAAGCCGGCGCCGACTCCCAGCGTGCCGAATGCGCCGGGGTCGAGCCAGCGCAGCGGCGCGCGTGGATGCAGCACATACGACGCGGTGGCGACGAAGTCACCTCCGTCGGCGACGAACAAGGCCTTGTCGCCGGCGATTTTCTCGATCATTTGCAGCAGGGCGACCGGGTTGACCATGGCGCCGCCAATC
>JBFJZP010000357.1:0-4109 GCA_041622095.1 Burkholderiaceae bacterium
AGATGTCGGTCTACGAGGGTATCCCGCATCTGCTGGCGCCGGTGGTGACCGACATGCGCCAGGCGGCCCATGGCCTGAACTGGTGCGTGGCCGAGATGGAGCGGCGCTACAAACTCCTGAGCAAGATGGGTGTGCGCAACCTCGCGGGCTTCAACACCAAGTTGGACGAAGCCAAGGCACGTGGCGAATCCATTCCCAATCCGTTCAGCCTGACGCCGGAGGAGCCGGAGCCACTCGACCGATTGCCGCATATCGTGGTCGTCATCGACGAGCTGGCCGACCTGATGATGGTGGTCGGCAAGAAGATCGAGGAGCTGATCGCCCGCCTGGCACAAAAGGCCCGCGCAGCCGGCATCCACCTGATCCTGGCCACGCAACGCCCCAGCGTTGACGTGATCACCGGCCTGATCAAGGCCAACATCCCGACCCGCATCGCCTTTCAGGTCAGCAGCAAGATCGACAGCCGCACCATCCTGGACCAGATGGGCGCCGAGGCGCTGCTCGGCATGGGCGACATGTTGTACATGCCCAGCGGCACCGGTTTGCCGATCCGCGTGCATGGCGCCTTTGTCAGCGATGAGGAAGTGCACCGGGTCGTCAGTTACCTGAAGTCGCAGGGTGAACCCAATTACATCGAAGGTGTGCTCGAAGGCGGCACCGTCGACGGTGAATCCGATGGTGTCGGCGAACCCGGCAACGGCGGCGAGAAGGACCCGATGTACGACCAGGCGGTCGAAGTGGTGCTCAAGAACCGCAAGGCCAGCATCTCGCTGGTGCAGCGCCACCTGAAGATCGGCTACAACCGGGCGGCCCGGCTGGTCGAGGACATGGAGAAGGCCGGCCTGGTCAGCGCGATGAGTGGCAGTGGCCAGCGCGAGATCCTGGTGCCGACGAGGGCTGAATGATGAATTGCCGTATTTTTTGCATGGCTGTGCTGTTGTCTCTCTGCAGCTCCGCGGCGCTGGCCGATGGCCTGGACAGCCTGGAGCGTTTCGTCAAGGGCGTCAAGAGCGGCCGTGCCGAATTCACCCAGGTGGTGTCGGCACCCACCCGGGCGGGTGAAACCGCCCGTACGCGGACGTCCAGCGGCGGTTTTGCGTTTTCGCGTCCGGACCGGTTTCGCTTCGACTATCGCAAGCCGTTTGCGCAGACCATCGTCGCCGACGGCACCACCTTGTGGATGTACGACGCCGACCTGAACCAGGTCACCACACGCCAGCAGGCCCAGGTGCTGGGCTCTACGCCGGCGGCGCTGATCGCGTCAGCGGCCGACCTGACGGTCCTGCGCAAGGAATACGACCTCAAGGGCGAACCCGACAAGGACGGCTTGCAGTGGGTGCTGGCGATACCCAAGGCCAAGGACGGCGCGTTGCAGTCGGTGCGCGTCGGCTTTCGCAACGCAGAAGGCGCCCCCACGCTGGCGGTGCTCGACATCCTGGACAGTTTTGGTCAACGCTCCGAGTTGCGCTTCGCACAGGTCGAGGTGAACCCGGCCATCGGCGCAGAGCTTTTCCGCTTCAAGCCGCCGGCCGGTGCGGACGTGATTCGCCAATGAACGGCGGCGCGCGTGATGCACGGCCTGTTTCGCCTGTCTTGCGCTGACGGTCCGCATGGCTGAGTTGTTCCAGTCTGCGCCGGCGGCGCCGCTGGCCGAGGCCTTGCGGCCGGACTCGCTGGATGCGGTCATCGGCCAGTCGCACCTGATCGGCGAAGGCCGCCCCTTGCGCCTGGCGTTCGAATCCGGCAAACCCCATTCGATGATCCTTTGGGGGCCGCCCGGCGTCGGCAAGACCACGCTGGCGCGCCTGACAGCCAGTGCGTTCGGTTATGCCTTCATCGCCTTGTCGGCGGTGTTTTCCGGCGTCAAGGAAATCCGCGCCGCGATGGAGCAGGCAGAGCATCATCTGGCGCAAGGGCGCAAGACCATCCTGTTTGTCGACGAGATCCACCGATTCAACAAGAGCCAGCAGGACGGACTGCTGCCATTTGTCGAGTCCGGCCTGGTGACCTTCATCGGTGCCACCACCGAGAACCCGTCGTTCGAGGTCAATTCCGCCTTGTTGTCGCGCGCCCAGGTCTACGTGCTGCAGGCCTTGACCGACGAAGAGCTCGGCCAGCTGGTGCGGCGCGCGCAGGCGCAGCAATTGCCCCATCTGCAACTGGAGGACTCGGCGATCGACACCCTGGTGGGTTATGCCGATGGCGATGCCCGGCGGCTGCTCAACCTGCTCGAGCAGACCGACACCGCGGCCCGTGCCAGCAAGATCGAGAAAGTCGATGCCGCGTTCCTGGAAAAGGCGCTCACGCTCAATGCGCGTCGTTTCGACAAGGGCGGCGACAACTTCTACGACCAGATCTCTGCGCTGCACAAGTCGGTGCGTGGCTCCAGTCCGGATGCCGCCTTGTACTGGTTGTGCCGCATGCTGGACGGTGGCGCCGATGCCCGCTATCTGTCGCGGCGGATCGTGCGCATGGCCTGGGAAGACATCGGGCTGGCCGATCCGCGCGCGCTGCAAATCGCCAATGATGCGGCCGCCACGTTCGAGCGCCTCGGTTCGCCGGAAGGTGAACTCGCATTGGCCCAGGCCGTGCTTTATCTGTCGGTCGCACCCAAGAGCAATGCCGGCTACACCGCGTACAACCAGGCGCGGGCCTTCGTCAAGAACGACAAGTCGCGTGAAGTGCCGGTGCATCTGCGCAATGCGCCGACGGCGTTGATGAAGGAACTGGGTCACGGCAGCGAGTACCGGTATGCGCATGACGAACCCGAGGCGTATGCGGCGGGTGTCGACTACCTGCCGCACGGCATGGCCGAGCCCGGCTGGTACCGGCCGGTACCGCGTGGCATCGAGTCGCGCATTGCCGACAAGATGGCCCATTTGCGCGCGCTCGACGAGGCCGCGCGCAAGCGCTGAGGCGCTGCATTCGGCTGTCGATCATGCCGTGCAGCGCCGCGTGCACGACACGCAAGCTGTCATTTTGCTGTCGATTTCGCAAGGGTAAACCCGGGCGGATTGATGCCGGTCCGCGCGATATGCCCCGGTAAAATGCCGGCAGTCGGGATGCCTTCGGAATCGACCGTTCCTGGTCCGATTCTTGCAGAGGTGAACGTGGCGTCACAAGCGCGACCTTCGACCAAGACACTACTTCAATAAAACCGGAGCATCCATTCATGGACATATTTCTCCAGCAGATGATCAACGGGCTGGTGCTTGGCAGCGTATACGCGCTGGTGGCACTCGGCTATACGATGGTCTACGGCATCATCCAGCTCATCAATTTCGCACACGGCGAGGTGTTGATGTTCGGCGCCTTGATCGCGTGGACCGTCGCGGGCCTGCTGCAACCGGCGTTTCCCGGCATGCCGGGCTGGCTGGTGCTGATCATTGCCGCCACGGTGGCGTGCACACTCGCGGCCTTGCTGAACTTCACGATCGAGAAGGTGGCTTACCGGCCGCTGCGCAATTCACCGCGCCTGGCACCGTTGATCACCGCCATCGGCATGTCGCTGCTGTTGCAGACGGTGGCGATGATCATCTGGAAGCCGAATCCGAAACCGTTCCCGAGCCTGTTGCCGGTGACCCCTTACGAGATCGGCGGCGCGGTGATATCGCCGACCGATCTGCTGATCCTGTCGCTGACGGTGGTGCTGCTGGTGGCACTGGTCTGGCTGGTCAACTACACCTCGCTGGGCCGCGCGATGCGCGCTACCGCCGAGAACCCGCGGGTGGCGGGGCTGATGGGCGTCAAGCCCGACGTGGTGATCTCGGCGACCTTCGTCATCGGCGCGGTGCTGGCGGCGATCGCCGGCATCATGCTCGGCATGAAATACGGCACGGTGCAACATGCGATGGGTTTCCTTCCTGGCCTCAAGGCCTTCACCGCAGCGGTGTTCGGCGGTATCGGCAACCTGGCCGGTGCGGTGGTCGGGGGTGTGCTGCTCGGAGTGATCGAGGCGCTGGGCTCAGGCTACATCGGCGTATTGACCGGTGGTGTGCTGGGCAGCCACTACTCCGAGATTTTTGCCTTCGTGGTGCTGATCGTGATCCTGACCTTGCGGCCGTCCGGCTTGCTGGGTGAACGTGTCGCAGATCGAGCCTGAGGAGTAC
>JBFJZP010000358.1:0-4097 GCA_041622095.1 Burkholderiaceae bacterium
CATCATCGGCGTGGCCGGCGGCCTGTGGGGATTCGTGCACCTGGGTTCGTGGGAGCCGGCGGCCTTCTCGATCGACCGTTCGTTCCAGTTGTTGTTCATGGTGATCATCGGCGGCATGGGCTCGATCATGGGCTGCTTTTTTGGCGCGGCGTTCATCGTGGTGCTGCCGATTTTCCTGAACCAGTTCCTGCCCTGGGTCGGCAGCCTGGTCGGCGTCGACATCTCGACCGCCACTGTCAGCCATACCGAGTTCATGATCTTCGGCGCGTTGATCGTCTGGTTCCTGATCGTGGAGCCGCATGGGCTGGCACGGCTGTGGAGCATCGGCAAACAGAAGTTGCGGTTATGGCCCTTTCCGCACTGATGGTCAGCCCCAGCTGGCATGGTGCAACAGTGCTGGTCCGGGACCGGGCAGCCCTGATGCAGTGATGCCAGGTGGGGTTGTATTTAAGGGTCGGTTTGTGTGTGAGTGCTAGATATTCATTGAAGGAGACAAAGAAATGAAAATGCGAAACCTTGTACTGTCGGCATCGGTCGCCGTTGCCGGACTGACGTCCGCGCTGGTGGCTCCGTCCGCCATGGCGCAGGCGAAGGAGCAGTTCTTCCCGTCGCTGGTGTACCGCACCGGCGCCTACGCCCCCAATGGCGTACCGTTTGCCAACGGATATGCGGACTACCTGAAGCTCACCAATGCGCGCGGCGGCATCAATGGCGTCAAGGTGATCTTCGAAGAGTGCGAGACCGGTTATGCAACCGACCGCGGCGTCGAATGCTACGAGCGGCTCAAGGGCAAGAATGGCGGCGCCACGGTGTTCCAGCCGTTGTCGACCGGCATCACCTTTGCATTGACCGAGAAAGCGCCGATCGACAAGATCCCGCTGATCACCGCCGGTTATGGCCGCAGCGAATCGGCTGACGGCGGCGTGTTCAAGTGGAACTTCCCGATTGCCGGCACCTACTGGGTGGCAGCCGACGTGTTGATCCAGCATATTGCCAAGAAGGAAGGCGGCTTCGACAAGCTCAAGGGCAAGAAGATCACGCTGATCTACCACGACAGCCCGTATGGCAAGGAGCCGATCCCGCTGCTGGAGGAGCGCGCAGCAATGCACGGCTTCCAGCTCAGCGTGTTGCCGGTCACCCACCCGGGTGTGGAACAGAAGGCGACCTGGCTGCAGGTGCGCCAGAACCGTCCCGACTATGTGCTGCTCTGGGGCTGGGGTGTGATGAACTCCACCGCGCTCAAGGAGGCACAGGCCACCGGTTATCCGCGCGAGAAGATGTATGGCGTCTGGTGGGCTGGCGCCGAGCCGGACGTCAAGGACGTTGGCGCGGGTGCCAAAGGCTACAACGCGATCACGATGCAGCATGGCACCGAAACCAACTCCGACATTGCGAAGGAAGTCCTGACCAAGGTGCACGGCAAGGGTGAAGGCACCGGACCGAAGGAAGAGGTTGGCCAGGTGTTGTACATGCGTGGCCTGATGAGCGCGATGTTCGCGGTCGAGGGCGTGCGCGCGGCGCAGGAGCGTTTCGGCAAGGGCAAGGTCGTCACCCCCGAGCAGGCGCGCTGGGGTTACGAGAACCTGAACCTGACGCAGGCCAAGCTCGATGCGCTCGGATTCAAGGGCGTGATGCGCCCGATCTCCACCAGCTGCCAGGACCACATGGGTGCGGCATGGGCGCGTGTGCACACCTGGGACGGCAGCAAGTGGGTGTTCTCCAGCGACTGGTACCAGGGCGACAGCCAGATCATCAAGCCGATGGTCAAGGCCGCGGCCGACAAATACGCGGCCGAGAAGAAGTGGACCCGTCGTTCGGGTGAGGACTGCCAGTCCTGATGCAGCAGCCTCCGGGCGGTGCGCTTGATGCGCGCCGGCCGGGGCATCGGCGACTCGGGTTCGCCCGAGCCGCCAACTGAAAGGGCAGCACCGCTGGCCTTCCAGTTGGCCTCACACAGCATGAAACGGAATCGCGCATGAGCACATCGGACATCGTTCTCAACGTCAATGGCATCGAGGTCATCTACAACCATGTGATCCTGGTGCTCAAGGGGGTCTCGCTGCAGGTTCCGAATGGCAAGATCGTTGCCATCCTGGGCGGCAATGGCGCCGGCAAGACCACGACACTGCGCGCGGTGTCCAACCTGCTCAAGGGTGAACGCGGCGAGGTCACCAAGGGCTCGATCGAGTTGCGCGGCGAGCGCATCGAGAACCTCTCGCCGGCCGACCTGGTGCAGCGCGGCGTCGTGCAGGTGATGGAGGGGCGGCATTGTTTTGCCCACCTGACGATCGAGGAAAACCTGATGACCGGCTCCTACACGCGCAAGGACAAGGCCGAGATCGCGCGCAACCTGGACAAGGTCTACACCTATTTCCCGCGGCTCAAGACCCGGCGCACCAGCCAGGCGGCATATACGTCGGGCGGCGAGCAACAGATGTGCGCCATCGGCCGCGCGTTGATGGCCAACCCCAGCGTGGTGCTGCTCGATGAACCGTCGATGGGGCTGGCGCCGCAGCTGGTCGAGGAGGTGTTCAACATCGTGCGCGACCTCAACACCAAGGAGAAGGTGACCTTTCTGCTGGCAGAGCAGAACACCAACATGGCACTGAAATACGCCGACTACGGTTACATCATGGAAAGTGGCCGTGTCGTGATGGATGGCGTGGCCACCGATCTGCGCGACAACGAAGACGTCAAGGAGTTCTACCTGGGCATGGGTGGTGGCGAGCGCAAGTCGTTCAAGGACGTGAAGAGCTACAAGCGGCGCAAGCGCTGGCTGGCTTGAACCAGGCCCGGCGGCAACGCCGACCTGGCGCTCCGATGGCCTGCCCCGCATTCGATCCGACCCTCTCAACAATGGTCCTGACCTCATGAATCCCACTTACGACGACCTGGAAACCCGTGACCCCGCTGCCCGCGAGTCGGCCTTGCTGGCGGCATTGCCGGCACATATCGCCCATGCGCAAAAAAGCAGTCCGGCCTTCGCCGAGATTCTCGCGGGGGTGGATGCGTCGGCCGTGACCAGCCGCGCCGCCCTGGCACAGCTGCCGGTGACGCGCAAGCATGCCTTGCTCGAGCGCCAGCAGGCGCAACGCGCGCAGACGGCGTTTGGCGGGTTTGCCGCGGTCGGCTTCGGTGCGGAAATGCCGCGGCTTTTTGCCAGCCCGGGGCCGATCTACGAGCCGGAGGGTGCGACCCGCGACTACTGGCGCCTGGCGCGGGCGATGTACGCCGCCGGCTTTCGCGCCGGCGAGTTGATCCACAACAGCTTCAGCTACCATTTCGTGCCAGCCGGCTCGATGATGGAGTCCGGCGCCCATGCGCTGGGTTGCACGGTGTTTCCCGCAGGCACCGGCCAGACCGAGCAGCAGGTGCAGGCCATGGCCGAACTGCGCCCGGCCGGTTATTGCGGCACACCGAGTTTTCTCAAGATCATCGTCGAAAAGGCGGAATCGATGGGGGTGGCATTGCCGACGGTGCGCAAGGCCTTGTTCGGCGGCGAGGCGTTTCCGCCCAGCCTGCGCGACTGGTTCCTGGCGCATGGCATTGATGGCTACCAGTGTTTCGCCACCGCCGACCTGGGCCTGATCGCGTACGAGACCCGTGCCCGCGAAGGCCTGGTGCTCGACGAGTCGGTGCTGGTGGAGATCGTGCGCCCGGGTACCGGCGATCCGGTGCCCGATGGCGAGGTCGGCGAGCTGGTTGTCACCTGCCTGAACCCGGTCTACCCATTGATCCGTTTTGGCACCGGTGACCTCAGTGCGGTGCTGCCCGGTCCATGTCCGACCGGTCGCACCAACCGGCGCATCAAGGGCTGGATGGGGCGGGCCGACCAGACGACCAAGGTGCGCGGCATGTTCGTCCATCCCGGGCAGGTGCATGCGATCACCAAGCGATTCCCGGAAGTGCTGAAGGCCCGGCTCGTGGTTCGTGGCGAGATGGCCAATGACAGCATGACGCTGCAGGTGGAGACCCAATGCAGCGGCCCGGACAGCCTGATCGCCAAGCTTGGCGATGCGATACGCGAGGTCACCAAGCTGCGCGGCGATGTCGAACTGGTGTTGCCTGGCACGTTGCCGAACGACGGCAAGGTGATC
>JBFJZP010000359.1:0-4087 GCA_041622095.1 Burkholderiaceae bacterium
ACCACGCGCAACTGCTCCGGGTTCTGCCAGCTGACCCTGGCCGGCTTCAGCGCCTGGCCGTCGAGCGCCAGGCCGTGGCGCAGGCGCGCCAGCTGCTCGGCCGGGAACACCGCCTGCACGTTCTGCGTCACCGGGTCGTTTTCGTGGATCTCGTCCAGTGTGCCGGAGCCGCCGGCGGCAGAGCCAGCCGGCCCGGACATGCCGGTGTAGGTGACCCGCACCAGGTATTCCTTCTCGATCTGCGAGTCTTCGCCAATCAGCTGGCGCGCAACCCGGCCGTCCTGGGTCAGCACCAGCAGTCCGATCGAGTCGATGTCGAGCCGTCCGGCCGGCACCAGGCTTTGCAGCTGCTTGGGGTGGAAGAAGAAGCGGGCGTTGTCGTCGGCCCAGCGGTTCTGCGGCTGGATCAGCGTGATCGCCGGCTGGTGGCCATCCTCGGCCTGCCCGCTGACGATGCCCATCGGCTTGTTGACCAGGATCGTCACCTGGTTGGCCTGTTGCCCCTGCGCCTGCTTGCTGATCTCGATCCGGTCCGAGGCGCTCACCTGCATGCCCATCTCGGCGGCTTGTCCGTTGACCCGGACCCAGCCTCGGGCGATCCAGTCGTCGGCTTCGCGCCGCGACGCCATGCCCAATTCGGCCATGCGTTTGTTCAGGCGGCTGGTGGCCGGTCCATCGGCCGGCGCCGCGCCCTTGTGGTCAGGGGGGCTGGCGCGTGTCGGCGTATGGGCCGGGCGCGGTGCGCGCTGGAAAGGAGGGCGGGAGTCGGGGGATGTCATGTCGATTCGGTACTGGGGAAAACGCGCGAACGCAGGTCGGTGAGCTGGAGCACGCGCAGGCCACCGTATTCGACCCGGATCATGCCTTGCGCCTGCAATGATTGCAGGGCCTCGTTGACCCGCTGGCGCGACAGGCCGACCAGGTAGGCCAGTTCCTGCTGCGTGATGCGCAGGACTTCGCCGACGCCAGGGTATAGCACCGGGTTGAACAAGGCTGCCAGGCTGCGCGCCACGCGCAGGTCGGGGTTGCTCATGCGGTCGATCTCGCGCGCGGCGATGAACTGGCCCAGGCGCTCGTTGATCTGGTTCATGACGAAACGGTTGAAGCCGATCGAGTGATCGAGCAACCATTGAAAGGTGTCCACCGGCAGGCCGGCAACAATGCTCTTGCGCAGCGCCTGGATGTTGTATTTGTAGGCCTCGCGCTTGAGCGCCGTGCCTTCGCCGAACCAGCCGCCGGGCGGAATGCCGGTGAAGGTCATCGAGTGGCCGTCGAAGGTGTCGCCGCTCATCTTGAGCAAGCCATCCACCACGCCGAACCAGTAGGTCGCCTGGCGCCCGGTGCGGCAGACGAAGTCGCCGGGTAGTGCATCGCCGACCTTGAGTTCCGACACCACACGTTCGCGTTGCGCGTCGGTCAATACCGCGATCCACGGAATGGCCGCCACCTCGAGATCGGTGGGGGGGCGTCGGCGATGGTGCAAGGAGACTTCGTTTGACATGGATCAGCGCAGGCGCGCAAAGGGCGGGAAAGTGGCCGGATGCCTAGGGAAATCCCTAGCCTCCATAACCCTTAATTGTCGTCCAACCGACAGGCTGGCGTCAAATTAAATCCTATATTGCAACCAGACAGAGAAATAGACAGAGACAGCGCTGTTGCATGCCTGGCCGCGAAGCCCGGTAACAGCGCGGAGCCGATGGCCACCAAGGAGACACCGTGCAAACCACGTTCCCCCGATTGTTGCTGAAACATGCTGCCGAGCGTCCCGGCGCAGCCGCGATGCGCGAGAAGGAGTTCGGCATCTGGCAAACGCTGAGCTGGGGCGATCTGCGCCAACTGGTCGCCGACATTGCCGGCGGACTGCACCAGGCTGGCCTGCGGCGCGGCCAGCACATGGTGGTGGTCGGGGCCAACCGGCCTCGGCTGTACGCGACGATGCTGGCGGTTCAGTCGCTCGGGGCCGTGCCAATTCCGCTGTACCAGGATGCGGCGGGCGCCGAATGCGTGTTCCCGATCAACAACGCCGACGTGTGTTTCGCGTTCGCCGAAGACCAGGAGCAGGTCGACAAGCTGCTGGAGGTCCGCGAGCAGTGCCCGCAGCTGGCGCATATCTACTTCAATGATCCGCGCGGCCTGCGCAAATACGACGAGCCCGGCCTGATGTCGATCGAGGAACTGATCGCCGCGGGCAAGGTGTACGCACAGCAACACGACAATTTCCTGCAGGTGCAGATCGAACAGGCCGGGCCGCACGACGTGGCCGCGATGTTCTTCACCTCGGGCACGACCGGCAATCCCAAGGGCGTGGTGCATACCCATAACAGCCTGCTCGACCGGGCGCGCGCCGGCGCTGATTTCGACCGGCTGACGGAAAACGAGGAGGTGCTGGCCTACCTGCCTCCGGCCTGGATCGGACAGAACATCTTCAGTTATGCGCAGTGGCTGGCCTGTGGTTATGTCGTCAACTGCCCGGAGTCGTCCGCCACCGTGACAATCGACCTCAAGGAGGTCGGTCCCACTTACTACTTTGCGCCACCGCGGGTGTTCGAGGGCCTGCTCACCAGCGTGATGATCCGCATGGAGGACGCCGGTACGCTCAAGCGCAAGATGTTCCATGCCTTCATGGCACTGGCCAAACGGGTCGGGCCCGACCGCATGGATGGCAAGCCGCTCGGCCTGTTCGACAAGCTGGTGTACACGCTGGGCGACTGGATGGTTTATGGGCCGCTGCGCAACAACCTGGGGCTCAGCCGGGTGCGTGTGGCCTACACCGCCGGCGAGGCGATCGGGCCGGACCTGTTCCAGTTCTATCGCTCGATCGGAATCAACCTCAAGCAGTTGTATGGCTCGACCGAGACGGCGGTGTTCGTCTGCCTGCAGCCGGACAACGCGGCGCGTGCCGACACCGTCGGCCTGCCGATCGCCGGCGTCGAGATCAAGGTCGCCGACAACGGCGAGATCCTGGTCAAGTCGCCGGGCCTGCTAAAAGAGTACTTCAAGAACCCGCAGGCCACCGCCGAGGTGTTGTCGCAGGACGGCTGGTACCACACCAGCGATGCCGGCTTCATCGACGCACATGGCCACCTGAAGATCATCGACCGGGTCAAGGACGTCGGCCGTATCAAGGGTGGCGCCAACGACGGCGCGATGTTCGCGCCCAAGTATGTCGAGAACAAGCTCAAGTTCTTCCCCTTCATCAAGGAGGTCGTGGCCTACGGCGACGGTCGCGAGAAGGTCTGCGTGATGATCAACATCGACATGGACGCAGTCGGCAACTGGGCCGAGCGGCGCAATCTGGCATACGCCGGTTATACCGACCTGGCGCAAAAGCCGGAGGTCTACCAACTGATCAAGGAATGCGTCGAACAGGTCAATGCCGACCTGGCCGCCGACGAACTGCTGGCCGGCAGCCAGATCAGCCGCTTCCTGGTGCTGCACAAGGAACTCGATGCCGACGATGGCGAACTGACGCGCACCAACAAGGTCCGGCGTGGCTTCATTGCCGAAAAATACCAGCCGCTGGTCGATGGCTTGTATGGCGGCAAGACCGAACAATTCATCGAAACCGTCGTCAAGTTCGAGGACGGACGCAGCGGCAGCGTCAGCGCCACGCTGCGGATTGAAGACACCCGCACATTCGAACCGGTGAAGGCAGCAGCATGAACGAGGCGACCCTGATGAACCCCCGCAGCGATACCCCGAGCTCGGCCTCCGGCAAGAAGATCGGCGAGGTGGTGCTCGACGTGAGCAACATCAGCCTGTCGTTCGGCGGCGTCAATGCATTGACCGACATCTCCTTCGACGTGCGCGAGCATGAGGTCCGCGCCATCATCGGACCGAACGGCGCCGGCAAGAGCTCGATGCTCAACTGCATCAACGGTGTCTACGCACCGCAAAAGGGTGCGATCACCTTCCGTGGCAAGACCTTCACCCACATGAACAGCCGCCAGGTGGCGGAGATGGGCATTGCGCGCACGTTCCAGAACCTGGCCTTGTTCAAGGGCATGAGCGTGATCGACAACATCATGACCGGGCGCAATCTGCGCATCAAGAGCAATATCTTCCTGCAGGCGCTGCGGATCGGGCC
>JBFJZP010000360.1:0-4084 GCA_041622095.1 Burkholderiaceae bacterium
GACGATGGTGTAGCCATCGGGTGCGGACTTGGCGACCAGATCCAGCCCGATGCCGCCACCGGCGCCCGGCCGGTTGTCCACCACCACCGGCTGGCCCAGCCGCTCGGATAGCCGCGGTGCAACGGTACGGGCAATCGTGTCCATGCCGGTGCCGGGTGTGAACGGCACGATGACGCGCACCGTCTGTGCCGGCCAGCTCTGGGCCTGCGCCCAAACGCTGCACGCGGCGAGCAACAGGCCGGTTGCGGCCTTGATCCAAGGGTTTTGCATGTGTGTCTCCTGGTTATCGACGAAAAATCACGACCGATCAATCGGCCGGCACTCAGCGTGCGGGTATCTTGAACACCGTCTGTGCATTGGTCTGGAAGAACATGCGCTTGTGCGCATCGCTGATAGCCATGTTGTCGAGCGCGATCACTTCGTCTACCGCATACTGGTATGGGTAGTCCATCGCATACAACACCCGCTCCGGGCCCATGAAATCCTGCGTGAAGCGGATCGCCGGCTCCCAGGCCACGCCGCTGTTGGTGACATAGAAGTTCTCGCGCAGGTAGTCGCTGGGCTTGCGGCGCAGCGGCTTGACGCTGTCGTAGCGCTGCGAGCGCACCGTGGCGCGGTGCATGTAGTCGAGCCGGTAGGCCCAGAAAGGCAGGGCCTCGCCCATGTGGCCGATGATCATGCGCAACTTCGGAAAGCGGTCGAACACGCCGGCTGTGATGATGCGCAAGGCATGCAGTCCGGTCTCGACACCGAAGCCGTAGATTGCGCCATCCAGGCCGCAATCCTGGAACGAAGCGATCATGTTCGCCGGCATCGCATTCGGATGCAGGTAGATCGGGGTGTCCAGCGCCTCGGCGGCCGCAAAAATATCCCAGAACTTCGGATCCGACAGGTATTCGCCCTGGGTATGCGAATTGATCACCACCGCGTGCATGCCCAGGCGCTGCACGCCGCGCTCGATCTCGCGCGCCGCGGCCTGCGGGTCTTGCGGTGCCACTGCGATCATGCCGGCAAAACGCGTCGGGTGGCGCCGGATCGCGTCCGCCAGGTAGTCGTTGGCCAGCGTGCAGAAGTCGACCGCCTCCGCCTTGTCCATCACCTGCACGCCGGGCGAGGTCAGCGCCAGCACTTGCATGTCGATGCCGCTGGCGTCCATATGTGCCAGCCGGATCTGGTCCATGTCCTGCAGGCATCGCATGATGTGCTGCGCCCGTTCGCTGGGGCTGCTCATGTAGAAACCCATCAGGCCCTCGAAGCCGCGATCGACGTCGGCACGTGCCAGCAACCGATGGTAAATCGCCATCATCTCCGGCGGCGCAAACGCCTCCTCGGTCGCGATACGCAGGTAAGGCGCGGGTGATGGCTTTCGGGTGGAGTCGGGGTCCGGCAATTGCATCGCTCTGGCTTCTTTCGCGTCAGGTCATGGTCTGCCCCATGGTAATTAGCAATGAACAAGCGAACAATACGGGATTTTGAGTCGTTACTTATCGCGAATCGCGTTGAATCATGGACACACTGGACAACCTCCGGGCCTTTATTGCCACCGCTGAATCCGGCAGCTTCTCGCAGGCCGCGCGCCAGCAAGGCCTGGTGCCCTCGGTGGTCGCCAAACGCGTCGACCAGCTCGAATGGCGCATACGGGCACCGCTGTTCACCCGGTCGACGCGCCGCCTGCGCCTGACCGACGTCGGCGAGCGCTACCTGCCGGAGGTGCGCCGCCTGATCCGGGAAGTCGACGAAACGCTGGCCGGCATGGCGCGATCGGGCGGCGGCATCGAAGGCCACATCCGCATCAAGATCCCGACCACGCTGGGCGTGTTGCGCCTTGGCGCCTTGCTGCAGGAGTTCATGGCGGCGCAGCCCTTGATCAGCCTGGATGTGGTGCTGGCCGACCGCTCGGTCAACCCGGCGGAGGAAGGCTTCGACGTGGCCATCGGTGCACGACCCGACACCTATGGCCAGGTCCAGGACCACCCCTTGTGCCCAATCCAGCGCCGCTTGTGTGCGTCGCGCCAATACCTGCAAGGCCGCGGTTTGCCGGAGACACCGGCACAACTGATGGACCATGACTGCCTGGTGTTTTCCACCTCCGGCCCGCCATGGGAATTCCTCGGCCCGCAAGGGCTGGTCGGCGTCGAGGTACGTCCCCGGCTCAAGAGCAACGACGGCATGGCCTTGTGCCGGGCTGCGCTGGCCGGCCAGGGCATCGCGGTGCTGGCCGACTACCTGGCCGCGCCGCACCTGCGCAGCGGGGCCTTGGTGGAGGTCCTGCCCCAGTTCCGCTTGCCGGACCTCTGGCTCAAGGCGCTGGTGCCGAGCAGCCGTATCGAGTTGCCCCGTATCCAGGCCCTGCTCGGGTGGCTGAGCAGCCAGCTCATGGCCGCACCGCTGTCACAACCGATTGCCGGCCCGCAACATGACGATGCGGCCGATCATCGGGCTGGGAGCCAGTCCTAGAATCAACGCATGCATGTGCGCCAGTTGTCCATCCGCTATCAGCCCGAGCAGGACCGCATCCTGGTGCGGGTCAACACCTCGGACGAGCGCGAGCTGCAGTTCTGGTTCACGCGCCGGTTGACGCTGGGCTTGATGCCGCTGTTCGAGCGCATCATGACCGACAACGCCGCCCGATCGGGCGGGCCGGCCACCACCCACCTGGCGTCGGCCGACCCGCTGGCAAAAAAGGCGATGGCCGATTTCGCGCGTGCACAGACGATTCGCAACGCCGACTTCTCGACGCCGTATCAGACCGCCGAGGCGAACCAGCCGCTGTTCGAGAGCCCGCTGCTGATCACCGAGACGTCGATCACGCCGCTGGCCGGCGCGCAAATGCGTTTGAGCTGTACCGAAAAGCTGGCCGACACGCCACAGGCAGCCCGGCGTTTCGAACTGGCCTTGTCGCAGCAGCTGACACATGCCTTCATGCACCTGCTCGAACGTGCGGTCGAGGCGTCGCAGTGGCGCAAGGCCGGCGCTGCATCGACGCTCAGCAACTCCGATACGCAGCCACCGGCAGCATCCAAGCCGAACTACCTGAACTGAGCGGCTGCCGCGGCGCGGTCAATCCGGCCGGATTCGGAGGTCAGGTCTTGCGCGCCCACTTGGAATGGGCATGGCGCGACAAAGCGTAGCTGGCAAAGAACTTGCACCAGATCGTCGAGCCGGCAATAGCCGTCCAGGTACTGTAGTCCAGTTGGGCCAGCGCCACCGACACAATGACCACCACGATCACCACGCCGGCCACCAGGTTGACGAGCATCTCGTAGGGCGCGAACTGCTCCGGGTTCGGCGGTGCGACGCCCCGTTTGAGTGCCACCTCGGAAAAGTCGCGCTTGACCAGGATGCGCCAGACCCGGCGCAGCCAGAAAAACGCCATCGGGAACAAGGCAAGGTAAAGAATCCAGGTCAGCGCGACGTTCACATCAAAAACCATCGAAGTCTCCTGCGTTCCTGTCGCCGCACGCCCTCTGCGTGACGGCAGTCGGAAAAGAAAAAGGCCCTGCCAGCGTTACCGACAGGGCCTGTACACCCTGCCGTGCCACGATTGTCGCAGCACGGCCGGTGGATCACGGCATTGAAGCCGTCAGCGCATCAATGGGCGCCGTCCACTGCCTTGGAGCCGCGCGGAATACGGACCGCTTCGACCATGGCCTGGATGTGGGCCGGTGGCTCCTTGGTCATCTTGTCGACCACGAACGCCACGGCGAAGTTCACCATTGCGCCCACGGCACCGAAGGCTTCCGGCGTGATGCCCAGGAAGCTGTTGGGGCCGCCGATCATGTCCAGGTACTCGGTACCCTTGATGAAGAACAGACCCTTGTGCGCGAACACGTAGAACAGCGTGACGAACAGACCGGACAACATGCCGGCGATGGCGCCTTCCTTGTTCATCTTCTTGCTGAAGATGCCCATCATGATGGCCGGGAACAGCGAACTGGCGGCAATACCGAAGGCCAGCGCCACGGTTCCTGCGGCGAAGCCCGGAGGATTCAGCCCCAGCCAGCCAGAGATCACGATGGCCACCGCCATCGAGATCTTGCCGGCCATCAGCTCACCCTTCTCACTGATGTTGGGTGCAAAGATA
>JBFJZP010000361.1:0-4076 GCA_041622095.1 Burkholderiaceae bacterium
GTCCAGCGACAAGACCTCGCAGAAGGTGTTGTAGCCGCCCATGGCGACCACACCGCTGGCGCCAGCCACCAGCGCCTCGAGGTTGCTGTGGAAAGTGATCGCGTCGACCCGCTTGAGCTTGGCCGCGCGGTTCATGAACTCGGTCTGGCGCTCGGGTTGCATGAACGGCCCGAGCACCAGCAAGGCCGGGTAAGGCAGCAATGCGTCATGCTCGTAGGCACGCAACACCCAGTCGATCAGTTCCTCGCCGTCGCCGCCGCCGCCGGTCGTGACCAGGATGTAGGGCTTCTTGGTGATGTCCGGCAAACGCGGTGGCGCACCGGCGGTCGACACCTCGCGCGCCAGGTAACCGGTGTAGGTGATCTTCTTGCGCACACTCGCCGGCAAGGCAATGCCGTCGAGCGGCTCGCAGATCTGCGGCAGGCCGTAGATCCAGATCTCGTCGTACAGGTCGCGCAGCGCCGGCAAGACCTTCTTGCGTTGCCACTCGGGCACCAGCAACTTGGGTTCGTCCATCACGTCGCGCAGGCCCATGACCAGTCGGGTGCCACGCTGTTTGAGCATCTTCAGGGTTTCGAGCACCTCGCCACGCAGGCCGAGCGGCTCCTTGTCGACGATGAAGATGTCCGGGTCGAACATGTCGGCGGTGTGCTTGATGATCGACGCCCGCATCTCCAGCATCTGATCGACATCGATATGCAGGTTCAGCGGCGTGTATTCGCCGTTGCGCAACTTCACCACTCCGGGCACCCGGACAAAGTCGACCCGAGAGCGGAAATCGAAACTGCCGATGATCGGTGAACCCGAGAGGATCAGCACCGACAGGTGCTTGAAGCGGTCGACCAGTGCATGCGCAATCGTGCGGCAGCGACGCAGATGACCCAGCCCGAAAGTGTCGTGGCTGTAGATCAGGATCCGGGTATCTTTGCGGTCTCGCTCCATCATGCTCTCCAATCGAATCGTCTCGCCAGGCTCAATAGGGGTTGTTGGATTCCATCGTGCCCGCGCATGGAGCGAAGCCGGATTATAGTTCTGCGCTTTTTGCACCAGGCCAGATCGGCTTGGGCGGTCTGGCGTACGGACCATTGTGCCCGCGTTAGCATTGCGCCATGCGCATGCCCTGCTCTTCCTGTTCCGCTGTGAACCCGCCGGCCGCGCGGCCCCACCGGTCGCACCCCTGGCCGGACTCCGGCGTGTGCGCGCGATGCGGCATCTGAGCGACTGGCTCAGCCCGTCGGGTGTGCGCCGCATCCGGCTGTATTCAGGGCTGACCCTGTTTGCCTTCGTCACCACGCACCTGCTCAACCATGCGCTGGGCCTGATTTCGCTGCAGGCGATGGAAGCCGGTCGCTGGCTGTTCATCGCCATCTGGCGCAATCCGGTCGGCTCGACCCTGCTGCTGGTTGCGGTGCTGGTGCATCTGGGCCTGGCGTTCTGGGCGATCTTCCTGCGCCGCCATCTGCGCATGCCCTTGTGGCAGGCGGTGCAGCTGGCACTGGGGCTGTTCATTCCGATGGTGCTGGTGAACCATGCGGTGTTCACCCGGGCCGCGGCGCAGGCATACGACTACCAGGACTCCTACACCATGCTGGTCCTGCTGTACTGGCACTTGCGACCGGAACTGGGTGTTTGGCAAAGCGTGTTGCTGATCGCCGCATGGGTACATGGCTGCATCGGCATCCACTACGCGTTGCGCATGCGCCCGACCTACCACCGCGTGGCCATGGTCTTGTATACGCTGGCGATCCTGGTCCCGGTCCTGGCCCTGCTGGGCTTTGTCCAGGCCGGGCGTTATGTCGCGATCCGGGCCACCGAACCGGACTGGTTGCGTCAGACACTGACCGACGCGCTGGTGCCGGCAGCACTGGAACTGGCGGCGCTGGCCCAGACACGCGACGCGATCCTGATCACGTTGGCGGTGATGCTGGGCCTGACCTTGCTGGCACGCGGCTTGCGCCAATGGCATGAATCCGGCCGTTCTGTCCGCATCCGTTATCCGGACCAGCGGACGGTGAGCGTACCCAAGGGCTTCACCGTGCTCGAGGCCAGTCGCCAGGCCGGCATCGCGCATGCGTCGGTCTGTGGCGGTCGCGGACGTTGCTCCACCTGCCGGGTCCGCGTCGACGCGCCGAACGGCGGCCTGCCGGAGCCCAGCACCGACGAAACCCGGGTGCTGGCACGGGTTGGCGCGCCGGCCAACGTCCGCCTGGCATGCCAGTTGCGCCCGCAGCAGGACATCCGGGTCACACCGCTGATGCCGCCCAGCATTGCGCCGGCGCTGGCCTTGACACCGGGGCAGGTGATCGCCGGCGAGGAGCGCGAAGTCTGCGTCCTGTTTGCCGACCTGCGCGGATTCACCAGCCTGTCGGAGCGGCGCCTGCCATACGACGTGGTGTTTCTGCTCAACCGCTATTTCGACGCCGTCGGCGCAGCGATCGAGGCCAACGCCGGCGTCACCAACCAGTTCACCGGCGACGGCGTGATGGCCTTGTTCGGACTGCAGTCCGGCCTGGCGGACGGCGCGCGCGACGCCTTGCGGGCGGCGGCCGCGATGCAGCAGGCGATCGAGAGCCTGAGCGCAGACCTGCATGAGGAACTGACCGAGCCGATGCGTCTGGGCATCGGCATTCACTGCGGCTCGACCGTGGTCGGCCACATGGGCCGGGGCCTGGCCACCTACCTGACCGCGGTCGGCGACGTGGTCAATACCGCCAGCCGACTGCAGGACCTGACCAAGCAGTTCCAGTGCCAGCTGGTGGTGTCCGATCTGCTCGCGCGCCATGCGGGACTGGACGTGCGCGGCTTGCGCCATGAGGAAATCACGGTGCGCAACCGGGAACGGGCGATCGGCGTCGTGATTGTTCCGGAGCTGCGCGCCTTGCCCCTGCCTTAGAACCAGGGCAGAGGGCCGGCCGCCGGCGCGCAACACCGGTTGGCCAGGCATACGGTCGAATCACTGCATCGATCGCGCCAGTTGTGCCTTGAGCGCTGGCAAGGCCGCCAGCATCGCGGTACGGCCGGCTTCGATCGAGCGCTTGCGGGCGGCGAAATCGGCGCTGCCGACATCCTGGAGCACCGGACGCACGACGATATCGGCGCCGCGCAGCTCCAGCGCGCTGATGCTCTTGCCCATGATCGAGAAAGTCTGCATCAACACCTGCAACATGCCATCGGCGCCATCACTCTGGGGCGGACTGGAGATGTCCACTGCAATGACGAACTCGGCACCCATGTCGCGCACGAAGCGCACCGGCACCGGCGCCACCAGGCCGCCATCGACATAATCGCGCCCGCCGATGCGTACCGGCTGAAACAGCGCCGGAATCGCACTCGAGGCCCGCACCGCCATTCCGGTGTCGCCGCGGCGGAACACGATGCTCTCGCCGCTGTGCAGGTCGGTGGCGACGATGCCCAGCGCAATGTCCATTGCCTCGATCGGGCGCATGCCGACCTGCTGGTTCACATACCGGGCGATCGCGTCACCGCGCAATACACCACGGCGGAACAGCGGCAAGGTCCAGTCGGTCAGACTGGCCTCCTCCATGTCCTCTGCGATCCGCTGCAATTGCGCGCCGGAGCGTCCGCTGGCGTAGATCGCCGCGACCAGGCTGCCGGCCGAGGTGCCGGCCACCATGGCCGGACGCAGGCCGGCTTCTTCCAGCACCTGGATCACGCCGACATGGGCAAAACCACGGGCCGCGCCGCCACCGAGTGCCAGACCGATACGCGGCGCCGGCTTGGGCGGCGGCTGCACCACCGGCTGCGTCACCGATACCGGGGGCTGCGGGGGTGCGGATGCACAGCCGGCCAGCAGCACGATCCAGGCCACAAGCATCCACCACGCAGGGGCGCGGGGCGGGTGCGCCCCGTGTCGGATCAGCCCTTCACGCATGATGGCGAAGGCGTGTATCGCCACCGGAAACCGGGGAAATCCCTGGCTTGTCAAAAAAGTTATTGGGAATGATTCGCGTTTGCTTTATCATCGTCCCTGTCACGTACTTTTTCCGGTTCACTTTCCACATCCACTCAAACATCCGATCAACATGACCATCAAACCCATTCTTGCGGCCGGCACA
>JBFJZP010000362.1:0-4064 GCA_041622095.1 Burkholderiaceae bacterium
CAGGGAGAGGGCGTCCAGCACCACCAGGTCGGTGGAGCCGCGGTGACCGACGTAGACTCTCCGTCTCATCCTACCAGCGAATGAATGGCCCGGACTTTTCTGCGGCCAGCCCCCCTGACGGCGGCAGACGCCCCTTCAGTAGCGGCGTCCGACCAGCAGCAGACCCAGCCGCATGACGCCGAACGCGAGTTGCTCCAGTGCGCGCAGCCGCCAGGACCGACCGGCAAACGCAGCCGCATCGACCTGCAGCCCACCGTGGCGCATCGCCTGCTCCAGTTGCCCGCGCAACTCGGCCGCAAAACCGCGATCGCGCACCATGATGTTGGCCTCGCGTGCCAGCAGCAGGCTCAGCGGATCGAGATTGGACGATCCCACCGTCGCCCAGCGCGTGTCCACCACCGCCACCTTGGCATGCAGGAAACTGGCCGCATATTCGTGGATCTCGACACCGGCGGCCAGCAGCGCGCCATATACCGGCCGTGAGCCATGGTATTGCAGGAAGTATTCGTATCTCCCCTGCAGCAACAGTCGCACCCGGACGCCCCGCCGCGCCGCCAGGATCAGCGCCTTGCGCAGCCGTGCACCGGGCAGGAAATAGGCGTTGGCGATGATGACTTCCTGGCGCGCGGCGCCGATCGCCTTGAGGTAGGCACGCTCGATGCGGCGCCGATTGCGCAGGTTGTCGCGCAGCACCAGGGCGGCGCGTGCGCCGCGGCCCGCGGATGCCGCAACTGTCGGTACCGGCGCCGGATCGGTATCGGGCCGGTCCGATCGACGCTTGGCAATGACCTCGCGCAGGCGCTGCTGCAACTCGCGCCATGCCGCCGGCAACTCGCGCTCGCGAAGGTCATGCGCCACCGTCACGCGCCACCAGAAACGCGCCGTCGTCTCCTGCATCTCCCGAACCAGGGGGCCGACCACCCGGACCGCGAAATCCAGCCGCGGCTCCTGCAACTGCCCGACCGCCGGATCATGGAAGTCATCCATGATGTTGATACCGCCGCAGAAACCGATCTCCCCGTCGACGACACACAGTTTGCGATGCAGCCGGCGCCAGCGGCTGGGGATGATCGCGCCCCACAGGCCCAGCGGCTGGAACACATGCCAGGCCACGCCGCTGCTGTCGAAACGCTGCACCCATGGCAACGGCAGCCGCGGCGTGCCCACGCCGTCCACCGCCAGGAAGACCTTCACACCACGGTCCGCGGCGCGGGCCAGTGCCCGCGCAATACGCTCGCCGGACGCATCGAAACTGAATATGTAGGTCTCCAGCCGCACCTCGTGGCGGGCCTGATCCAGCGCCTGCTCGAGTGCCGGGAACAGTTCCCGCCCACCCTGCAGCAGCGTGATCTGGTGGGCGGCCGCCATCCCCGCCCCGATTTGTGGCGCGGCGGCCATCAGTCCGGTAGCGCGAATTCGGCCACCAGCGGCAGATGATCGGACATGCGCCACCATATGCGCCCGCGCGGCACCTGCAGCCCCAGGGGTTCCATGCCACGCACGAAGATCTGGTCGAGTTGCGCCAGCGGCAAGCGCGACGGGAAGGTCGGTTGCGGCTGGCCGTCGAATGTGCTCAAGCCGAACGCGGACATCTCACGCCGCACCGTCTTGCCCCAGTCGTTGAAGTCGCCAGCCACCACCAGGGGGGTGTTGTCCGGCACCTCGCGATCGATGAAGCGCTGCAGTTGCACCAGTTGGCGCATGCGGCTGGCCCGGATCAGGCCCAGGTGCACCACCACCACATGGACCAGCCGACCATGGAGTTCGATCTCCGAATGCAGCAGGCCACGCTGTTCGAAGCGGTGGTCCGACATGTCTTCATGCTGGTGATCGAGCACCGGCCAGCGCGACAGCATCGCATTGCCGTGTTCACCCTGGCGCGTGGTCGCGTTCGTGCGGTAGACCGCTTCGTAACCGGGCGGGGCCAGAAACTCCGCCTGCGGAAGTTCCGGCCAGTGGGCAAAAAACCGCGCTTCGCCGCGATGCACCTTGCGCACTTCCTGCAGGCAGACGATGTCGGCGTCGAGTTGCTCGACCGCATGGCCGAGGTTGTGGATCTCCAGGCGCCGACGCGGCCCCATACCTTGCACACCCTTGTGGATGTTGTAGGTTGCGACCCGCACGATGTTCATGCCGGAGACTCCTGGTCGATCCAGCGGGGCAACATCAGGATCGCCTCGGCATTGGACGGCGAGAAGCAGGCCAGCGCCGCGTCGCGCCACGGCAACCAGCGGTAGGCGACATGCTCGCGCGGATCGAGCCGCACCGGTGTGCCAGGCGGCACGGTCAGGCCGAACAGGTGCTCGGTATTGCGCGTCACGCCGGGTGCGTAGCGTTGGCGCCAGCGCGGGTAGATTTCATAGACGTTTTCCAGATGCCAGTCGCGCAGGCCGTCGGCCAGCGCGCTGCCGGTCCGGCAATCGATTCCGGTCTCCTCCAGCACCTCGCGCGCGGCGGTGGTGGCGTAGTCTTCGCCGGCATCGTCCTTGCTGCCGGTGACCGACTGCCAGAAGTCCGGTGCATCGGCCCGGCGGATCAGCAATACCTCCAGCGCCGGGGTGTGGATCACCACCAGAACCGACTGTGGAATCTTGTAGGCGATGGGCATGGTTGCAAGTGCCATTGGGTCACCTGTCCCATTCTGCACCATCGCCGCGGATCACATGGTCAGTCGGCGGTGACGCTACGCAGGCGGATGTGCAATTCGCGCAACTGCTTCTCGTCCACGCTGGACGGTGCCTGCGTCAACAGACACTGGGCGCGCTGGGTCTTGGGGAAGGCAATCACATCGCGGATCGACTCCGCACCGGTCATCAGCGTCACGATCCGGTCCAGGCCGAAGGCCAGGCCGCCGTGCGGCGGCGCGCCGTATTGCAGCGCGTCGAGCAGGAAGCCGAACTTGAGCTGCGCCTCTTCCGGGCTGATCTTGAGCGCGTCGAACACCTTTTGCTGCACGTCGGCGCGATGGATACGGACTGAGCCGCCACCCATTTCCCAGCCGTTGAGCACCATGTCATATCCCTTGGAGATGCACTTGGCCGGATCGGACACCATCCAGTCCTCATGGCCGTCCTTGGGCGCGGTGAACGGATGGTGCGTCGCGGTGTAACGCTGCGCCTCGTCGTCGAACTCGAACATCGGGAAGTCGACCACCCACATCGGACGCCAGCCGGCGGTGAACAGGCCGTTTTTGCGGCCGAAATCGCTGTGGCCGATCTTCAGGCGCAAGGCGCCGATCGCGTCGTTGACCACCTTGGCCTTGTCGGCACCGAAGAAGATCAGGTCGCCGTTCTGGGCCCCGGTGCGCGCGAGGATCTCCCGTAGCGCCGCGTCATGCAGGTTCTTGACGATCGGGCTTTGCAGGCCCGGCCAGCGGTTCGTCGGCTCGCCCGCACCGGCCACCGCATCGTTGACCTTGATGTAGGCCAGCCCCTTGGCGCCATAAATCTTGACGAACTCGGTATAGGCATCGATATCGCCACGGCTCAGGCCTCCGGCGTCGCGCGCGCCACCGGGCACCCGCAGGCCGACCACACGTCCGCCCTTGGCATTGGCGGCGCTGGAGAAGACCTTGAAATCGACACTGGCCATCACGTCGGTCAACTCGGTGAATTCCATGTTGACGCGCAGGTCCGGCTTGTCCGAGCCATACCGGTGCATCGCATCGGCATAGGTCATGACAGGGAACTCGCCCAGGTCGACCGAGATGGTGTTCTTGAACACCGCCTTGATCATGGCCTGCGTCATGTCGCGGATTTCCTGCTCTTCCAGGAACGAGGTCTCGATATCGATCTGCGTGAATTCCGGCTGGCGGTCGGCACGCAGGTCTTCGTCGCGGAAACACTTGGTGATCTGGTAATAACGGTCGTAACCGGCGACCATCAGCAACTGCTTGAACAGCTGCGGCGACTGCGGCAGCGCGAAGAAGTGCCCGTCATGCACCCGGCTCGGCACCAGGTAGTCGCGCGCGCCTTCCGGCGTGGACTTGGTCAGCATCGGCGTCTCGATGTCGATGAAACCCTGGGCGTCGAGGAACTTGCGCACCTCCATCGAGACCCGGTAAC
>JBFJZP010000363.1:0-4061 GCA_041622095.1 Burkholderiaceae bacterium
GATGCCATGAATATCCGCATGTCTTCCCCCTGTCGCGTTGTTGTCCTGCATGGCGCCCGGGCAGGGCCGGCGGCCTTCGCGTCGCAGCCTTGGCTGCTGCTGCCAATGATAGAGTCAAGCCGCATCACACAGGCGCCCGCGCGCCGCCAATCAAGGAGTACATCCCGGCATGGATCACACGACGAACAACGGCACCGCATCGGTATGGGCCGGCGAAGAGAAACTGGCCAGCGAGGGCGCGATCGTCCCGCCGGTTTTCAACGCAGTGACCTTCGGTTTCGAGGCGATGGACGACTGGTTCGATGTGGCGCTGGGCAAGAAACCAGGGCATATCTATTCACGCAACACCAACCCGACCGTGCGTCCGCTGGAGGAGAAGATCCGCGTGCTCGACGGTGGCCAGGAGGCGACGAGTTTCTCGACCGGCATGGCCGCGATCAGCAACACGCTGTTCGCGCTGCTCAAGTCGGGCGACCGGGTAGTGTCGATCAAGGACACCTACGGCGGATCGAACAAGGTGTTCAACGAATTCCTGCCGCGCATGCAGGTCGAGGTCTGCCTGTGCGACACCAGCGACTTCGCGGCCATCGAGCGGGAGGTGGCCAAAGCTTGCACGGTGCTGTACCTGGAGACGCCGACCAATCCGACGCTGAAGATCGTCGACATCGCGCGCCTGGCCAATGCGGCCCATGCGGTGGGCGCCGTCGTGGTGGTCGACAACACCTTCAACACACCAATCAACCAGCGCCCGCTGGCACTCGGTGCCGACCTGGTGGTGTACAGCGCCACCAAGTATCTCAACGGCCATTCCGATGCGATGGGTGGCCTGGTGGTCGGCCGCAAGGACCTGGTCGACCGCATCTTCCACTACCGCGAGATCACCGGCGCCACGCTGCATGCACAGCCGGCTTCGATGATCCTGCGCGGCATGAAGACGCTGGAGCTGCGCATGTTGCGCCACAACGAGAACGGCATGGCGGTTGCGCGATTCCTGGCCGGGCACGCCAAGGTCGACCAGGTGTTTTACCCCGGTCTGGCGGAGCATCCGAACCATGCGATCGCACGCCAGCAGATGCGCGGCTTCGGCGGCATGTTGAGCTTTTCGCTCGAAGGTGGCTTCGACCGGGTCGTGGTGTTGCTGGAGAACCTGCGCCTGGCGCACAAGGCGGCCAGCCTGGGCTCGGTCGGCACGCTGGTCGGGCCGCCGCGCACCACCAGCCATGTCGAGCTCAGTGCGGAAGAGCGGGCCAACGCGGGGATACCGGAGAGCCTGGTCCGGTATTCCGCCGGCATCGAGAACGCCGCGGACCTGATCGCGGATCTGGAGCAGGCACTGGCGAAGGTCTGAGGCGCGTGCCTCACCGTCCACCAGCCGGCTGGCACAGGCAAGCCACCAGGGCTTTCCACTGCCGGGCCGGCACCTGGTCCTCGCGCGCCGTCATCCAGTAGCCGTCTTCGAGCACCAGACTGCTCTTCGACAACCGCAGCAACGCGCCATCCGCCAATGCCGGGGTGCACAAGGGCACGGAGCCCAGCATGACCCCGAGTCCGGCCCGGGCCGCCGCCAGCGCGGCCACGAAACTGTCGAGACGGTAACGCGGCGCCGGCGGGGCGGCGTCGCCGTTGCGTTCGGCCCATTCCTGCCAGCCCGGGCGCGGGCCGGACACGGCGATACGCGGAAGGTCCTGCCAGCGTGGCACGCCGCGCAGCAGTTCGGGCGTGGCCATGGGCGTCAACACCTCCTGGTACAGCCGGGCACCGACCATGCCGGGCCAGGCGCCGTTGCCGTAACGAACCTCGATGTCGGCGTTGGTTTTGGCGAAATCGGGCTCGATGTTCATCGTCGTCAGCGACAACTGGAATTGCGCGCCCGCATCCAGCGCAGCCAGCCGCGGCACGATCCACAACTGGATCACCGACGCGCTGGCCGAGAGCACCAGCTTTTGCAGCGGTTTGCCGAACAGCTCGTCGGCGCTGCGGTTCAGGCTGCGCAACGCGTTGCCGACATACGGCAACCAGGCCTCACCCTCGACCGTGAGCGTCACGCCGCGCGCCTGGCGCGTGAACAGCCGGGCGCCCAGGCGCTGCTCCAGGTTCTGGATGCGCTGGCTGACTGCGGCCTGCGTCAGCCCGATCTCCAGCGCCGCCGCCGTGAAACTGCCGGTACGCCCCGCAGCCTCGAACACACGCACCCATTCCAGCGGCAGTGTGTCCATGCGCTTCTTGCCCAAAGCCATAATCAGAATCGCCCCTCAGACGTTAAATTGCTTGTTTGTCATTATGGGCTGGCTGCCGGACACTGTCGGCTTTTCATCAAGCTGATCCGGCGATGGGGTGCATGAACATGGTGACAGTACAGGTTTCAGACAATGGCGGCGTGTTGACGCTCGTTATGGGCGGCGGTGCAGCGCTGCGCTTCCATGCCATCTGGTTGCGTGACAACGCCTGGGACAGCGAAACCCGCGCCCCCGGCAACGGTCAGCGCCTGATCGCATTGCGCGACATCCCACCCGACACCCGCGTTGCGTCGGCAGTCGTGGGTGGCGACCGACTGACCGTGCACTTTGCACCCGAAGGCAAGAGCGTCGAATACGACATCGCCTGGCTGCAGGCCCATGCCTATGACAAGGCGCCGCACAGGGCGCCCGGCTGGACCGGCGAGGCCGTCACCACCTGGGACAGTGGCCTGATGGGTGCCGTGCCTGTCGGCGATTTCGGCGCGGTCAGGCGCGATCCCGCGGCATTGCGCGACTGGTTGCACCAGGTGCGCCAGTACGGCTTTGGCAAGCTGACCGGCGGCCCGATCGAACCCGGTGCCTTGCTGCAGGTGGCTGGCTTGTTCGGATATGTGCGCGAGACCAATTACGGCGTGTACTTCGAGGTGCGCACTGAAGTCAATCCGACCAACCTGGCCTATACCGGCCTGGGGCTTCAGGCCCACACCGACAACCCCTACCGCGATCCGGTGCCGACGATGCAGATCCTGTATTGCCTGGAGAACTCGGCCGAAGGCGGCGAGAACATGGTGGTCGACGGGTTCAAGGCGGCGCTGCGGCTGAAGGAGGAAAACCCGGCCTGGTTCGACCTGCTGACGCAACATTGCGCGCGTTACGAATATGCCGGCGAGGCCGGTGTCTGCCTGCGTTCGCGCCGCCCGATGATCGAACTCTCGCCCGATGGCGAGCTGGTGGCGGTGCGCTTCAACAACCGCTCCACTGCCGCCATCACCGACGTGCCATTCGAGCAGATGACCGACTACTACGCGGCCTACCGACGCCTGGGCGAGATCATCGACGACACCGCGATGGAGGTGACGTTCAAGCTCTCGCCGGGCGAATGTTTCATCGTCGACAACACCCGCGTGCTGCATGCGCGCAAGGGATATTCCGGCAGCGGAAAACGCTGGCTGCAGGGCTGTTACCCGGACAAGGACGGCCTGTTGTCGACCCTGGCCGCGCTCGAGCAACAGGACCTGCGGGCGCAGCAGCAGCCCGTCGCGGCATGAGCGCCGCGCACGGCCGCTCCCAGGCAGGCTGGCACCACGGGCTGAAGGTACTTTCATGAACACCAGCACCGTTGCCAAACCGGCGTTGACGCCGGCCACGATCGTCGACTTCCTGGCCGACATCTTCTCGCGCCGCGGCGGCGAGGAGTATCTGGGCGAGCCGGTCACGATGGCGCAGCACATGCTGCAGGCCGCGTCGGTTGCCGAACAGGCGGGTCAACCCGAAGAGGTGATCGTCGCCGCGCTCTTGCACGACATCGGCCACTTCACCAGCGAGTTCGGCACCTATTCGCCCGACGACACCGAGGACCGCCACCACGAGGACGCCGGCGGCGATGTGCTCGCGCCCTTCTTCCCGCCGCGGGTGGTCGACTGCGTGCGCCACCATGTGGCTGCCAAGCGCTACCTGTGCGCGACCCGGCCGGAGTATTTCAACAAATTGTCGCCGGCCTCGGTGCATACGCTGAGCCTGCAGGGCGGGCCGATGAACGCGCAGGAGGTGGCGGCGTTCGAGCGCAACCCGCACCTGAAGGACATCATCAAGGTGCGGGTGTAC
>JBFJZP010000364.1:0-4061 GCA_041622095.1 Burkholderiaceae bacterium
AAGGGCGTACGCCAGGTCCAGCCCGGCTTCTGCGTCCAGCCGGCCTCGTAGACCGAGCCACCGCCGTCACGCTCCGCATGGGTAACGGTGCCGGTGGCGGCGACGAAGCGGGCGAACTGGGCGACCGTGGTCTCGGTCCGCGCGATCGCGAACCCGTCCACCGCTTGCCAGTCGATACCGGCCGGATTGGTGGCCGCATGGCCCGATACGGCGATAGCAGCGCCGCCCAACCAGGACGCCAGCCACCTTATGCATCTGCGCTTGTCGGTCATGCCCAAACTCTAGGCAGGGCCGGCAATCCCCTGGGCGCGCCGTGGAATCGGATCGCCCCATGACGCCAGGCGGCGGGCCCCGCAGGACGGCCGAATCCGGCCCGCCGCGGCTCAGGCTGCTTCGACCGACCAGTTGCCATACCAGGCCTTGAAACGCGCCCACTGCGCGTCGGTGTAGCGGCGCTGGCTGTCCGACAGCACGTCGCTGGCATTGAAATGCAGCGCATATTCCGGATGGCCGGCCAGCACCATCAGGTGCTTGTAATACAGCACCAGGTCCACGCCTTCGTCGAACGAGGACAACACGAACAAGGCCTGGTCGAGTTCGCGCGCGCGTCGATCGGCCACCGGGTCGCCCTGGGCCGCGGCCTGGCACAAGCGCACCAGATGCAGCACCTCGGCCGGCAAGGCATTGCCGATGCCGGTGATCGCGCCGACCGCGCCGCAGTTGACGAAGCCATGCACCACCTGGGTGTCGACGCCGACCATCAGCACCAGCGCCGGGTCTCGGCTGGTGATGTGGTTGGCCGCATAACTCAGGGCCTGCGCACCACCGAACTCCTTGAAGCCGACCAGGTTCGGGAAACGCGAACGCAGGTCGAAGAACAGGTCGGCCCGGGTCTCGTAGCCGTAATACGGGCTGTTGTAGATGACCGCCGGCAGGCCGTTGCCTGCCTCGAGCACGCCCTCGAAATGCGCGCGTTGCGCCGCCACCGAACTGCCGCGCGACAACACCCGCGGAATCACCATCAGCCCGCTGGCGCCCACCTGCCGGGCATGCGCCGCCAGTGCGGCCGCCCGCGCCGGGCTTTGCGCGCCGGTTCCCACGACCACCGGCACACCGGCCTCGACCAGGCGCGCCACGCCTTCCATGCGCTGCTCGTCGCTGAGCAGCGGCCAGTCGCCCATGGAGCCGCAGTAGACGACACCCCGCATGCCGGCCTCGACCAGCCGCTTGCCGCTGCGCACCAGTGCATCGAAGTCCGGTTTGCGCTGGACAGTACAAGGGGTCATCAGGGCCGGCAAGGTGCCCTGGAATATGGCGGTAGAGGCTTGGGACATGGTGGGCATCGAGAGGCAGCAACAGGAGTCGGCAATGGTATACCCGGTGCGCGATGACCCGGCCAACTGCCGAGCCCTGTCGGGCCCAATTGAAACGGCCGGTTGTTCGAATACCGGCGACACCCACGGACAGCCTTGCCTTTCGCCCTTGCCTTTGATCCAGCCCAACACGGCGTCTGCCCTTTGGGCGTAGGCTGATCTCATGGGATGCTTCCACGATGCAAGCATGCGATGGCTGCTGGGCTTGTCGTTCCTGGCCTGGTCCGCGATCGCGCCCGCTGGCGAGGCGAACGGATGGGGCGCCGTGCAGCGGGTGTCCACCACGTCGGCGCCATCCCAGCCCGCGCCGGCCACCCGGCATCTCGGCACGGCCGGCAAGCCCTTGTTCGTCAATGCGCTGGTCGACGAGAAGTCGCCCTACCTGCAGGACTACGCGCACAGCCCGATCCGCTGGTGGCCCTGGGGTGACAAGACCTCGGCCAGGGCCCGCGATAGCGGCAAGCTGGTGTTCGTGTCGATCGGATATTCCAGCTGCCACTGGTGCCATGTGATGGCCCGCGAGTCGTTCGACGATCTCGCCGTCGCGGCGGCGCTGAACCGCGGCTTCGTCAGTGTCAAGATCGACCGCGAAGAGCGTCCCGACGTCGACCGGCATTTTCTCGCCCGGCTCGAGGCCATGGGCGTGGCGCCGGGCTGGCCGACGAACCTGGTGCTGACGCCGGACTACCAGGTGATCTGGGCAGCGACCTATCTGTCGCGCGACGCTTTGTTGTCTACGCTGGCGCGACTCGAGGCCGACTGGCGGGCAGACCCGGGCCGAATGCGGCAACAGGCGGCCGTCAATGAAGCCAAGGCGGCACCGGCCAGCAATTTCCTGGCGCCGGCCCCGCGCGCGATCGCCGAAGCGTATTCCCAGACGGTGGAACGTGTCGCCGCAGACTTCGACGCGGAGCACAAGGGCTTCGGTACCGGACGGAAGTTCCCGGCGCCGGCCGAACTCGGGCTGTTGCGTGATGCCTTCCTGCGCAGCGCCGATGGTACACATGCGCGCATGTTCGTCGAGACATTGCACGCGATCGCCAGAGGTGGCTTGTACGACCCGGTCGATGGTGGCGTGTTTCGTTATTCGATCGCGCGCAGCTGGAACCAGCCGCACTTCGAAAAAATGCTCGACGACCAGGCCCAGGTGGCGCGCCTGATGTGCCAGGGCCAGGCGATCACCGGGGATGCCGCGCTGGGCCGCGCAGCCAGCGGCATCATCGAGTTCGTCTTATCGCGCTTCGCGACGCCGTCCGGCTTGTATGCCAGCGCATTCGACTCCGAATCGGAAGGGCTTGAAGGTGCGTATTACCAATGGTCGGATATCGACCAGGCGCGCCTGTCGGCACCGCTGCAGCAACTGGCCGCGACCCACCTGCGCCGCGTCATGCAATCCAATGGCGACATCCTGCTGGTGCCAGCCGGTGCCGATGTCGCGCCGGTGCCGCAGGCCTTGCTGGCGGCCATGCGCGAGATTCGCAGAACAAGGCCTGCGCCGCGCCGCGACGACAAGGCGATCACCGCCTGGAATGCCAACATGGTGGCCGCGCTGGCCGAGTGCGCGACGCCGCTGGGCCAACCGAAGCTCGCCACCGAGGCAGCAACCCGGATGCGCCGGCTGTTGGCGGCGAATGCGCGCGGTGGACGGCTGGCGCGCTACAGCATCAACGGCCAGGCAGTCCAGGCTGCCACGATCGAAGACCTGGCCTGGACGCTGAGTGCGCTGGCGACCCTGCACCAGGTCGACGGCAGGGCCGAATGGACTGCAGCGGCCCGGCGACTGCTGCAGCGCCACCCGACACCCGATGACGAAGCATTTGCACGCGAACTGCATTTGTTCGCACGCGATCGCACCGGCATCGCGGCCTCGGCGGTATTGCTGCAAAGCCTGACCCGACTGGCGCGCCAGACCGGTGACAAGCTCTTTGCCAACACAAGGAACCGGGTGGCGGAGTTACTCAGCGCTTATGCCGGCGCCGCCAACCATGGCACGCTGACCGCCGCGCTGCGCGATCTGCATGACCCGGCGCCGGCCCCGGTGGCTTACGCTGCCGCCGGCCTGATCCGGCTGTCCGTGGCCGCAGTGCACCCATGGGGCCGGGAAGCGCGTTTCGTCGTGACGGCAGATATCCGGCCCGGCTGGCATATCAACTCAAGCGAACCCAAGCAGGACTATCTTCGTCCCACCCGCATCAGCCTGAGCGGCGCTCCCGACGCACAGGTGTCGTATCCGGACGGCAAGCCGCTGCGTTTCGGCAACGACGGCGTGTTGCTGTCGGTGCTCGACGGCGTTGCGCGCTTCCACGTGCGTATGCCAGCGGCACGATTGGCGCCCGACGCGCCACTGGCACGGATCGAAGTCGCACTGCAGACCTGCTCCGACCAGGTCTGCCTGGCGCCGGAAACGGTCGAACTGGCGGGCTTGATCGGGGTCACGTCGCCGGATGTCGGGCGGTCGGGGCGTTAGTTTCTTGTCGTCAGGTCCGTGACGGTCATTCGACCGTCACACTCTTGGCGAGATTGCGTGGCTTGTGGCTTCGGCCGGCCCTGCGGGCCTTGACTTGGCTGCGCCAAGTTAGCCTGCGCCGCAAGCCGAGAAACCCGGCTCGCCTTCGGCGTCGGCACTACGTATTCTGTAGGAATAAGGTCTGTCGGGCTCTTACCAGGGAGGTAGAGCTCCGTCGTAAT
>JBFJZP010000365.1:0-4051 GCA_041622095.1 Burkholderiaceae bacterium
CCGACCGAAGCGGCGATTGTATAGGGGGGCTGCGCCGTACTACTTCTGGTAATTGAGCGCGTTGGTCACCAGCCGCGAGGTGATGTCGACGATCTGGATCATGCGGTCGTAGGCCATGCGGGTCGGGCCGATGACGCCGACGGTGCCGACGATCTGGCCGTCGACTTCGTACGGGGCGCTGACGATGGACAGGTCTTCGAACGGCACGATCTGGCTTTCGCCGCCGATGAAGATGCGCACGCCTTCCGCCTGTCCGGCCACCTCGAGCAGGCGCATCAGCTGGGCTTTTTGCTCGAACAACTCGAACGCACGGCGCAATTGCCCCATGTCGCTGGAGAAGTCGGACAAGGCCAGCAGGTTGCGCTCGCCGGAGATCACCACCTCGTCGTCGTTCCGGGCGTCTTCCTCGTTGTTGATGGTCACCGCCGCCTGCATCAGCGTGGCGATCTCGCTGCGCAGCGATTCCACTTCCTGCTGCAGGCGCTCGCGCACCGTCTCGATCGCCATGCCGGCGTAGTGAGAATTGAGGAAGTTCGCCGCCTCGATCAGTTCCGACTGGGTGTAGTCTGATTCGGTGAAGATGACCCGGTTCTGCACATCGCCATTGGGCGACACGATGATGACCAGCAGGCGGCGCTCCGACAGGCGCAGGAACTCGATATGGCGAAACACCGAACTGCGCTTGGGCGCCACCACCACGCCGACAAACTGCGACAGGCTCGACAGCAGCCCGGCAGCCTTGGTCAGCACCTTCTGCGGCTGGTCGGGCACCAGCACATGGCGCGGCAATTCGCCCTTTTGCACCGTCAGCATGGTGTCGACGAACAGCCGGTAACCGCGCGCGGTCGGAATGCGCCCGGCCGAGGTGTGGGGACTGGCGATCAGTCCCAGATCCTCCAGGTCGGACATCACGTTGCGGATGGTGGCCGGCGAGAGTTCCAACCCGGCCTGGCGCGACAAGGTGCGTGAACCCACCGGTTGCCCGTCGGCGATGTAACGCTCGACAAGGGCTTTCATCAGCAACTTGGCGCGATCATCCAGCATGTTGCCATTTTAGTGATGTAATTTGCCGATGAAGTCCCATTTCCGCCATGTTGCCCTGATCGGAAAGTACCAGACCGCAGGCTCCGCCTCGCCTGCGTTGTCGTCGCGCCGTGCGCTGGAGGACATTGCCCACTTCCTGCACTCGCAGGGTTGCGATGTCGCTTTCGAGGCGGAGACCGCGCGCAACATGGGGATTACCGGCCACGCCACACTGGATGTGCAAGGCATCGGCGCCCAGTGCGATCTAGGCCTGGTGGTCGGCGGCGACGGCACCATGCTGGGCATCGGCCGGCAACTGGCCTGCCACAAGGTGCCGCTGATCGGCATCAACCAGGGCCGGCTCGGCTTCATCACCGACATTCCGCTCGACGGGTACGAGTCCATCCTTCTGCCGATGCTGGGCGGCGAATACGAGGAAGACCGCCGCAGCCTGATGCATGCGCGCGTCATGCGCGACGGCCACAGCGTCTTCGACGCGCTGGCGATGAACGACGTGGTCGTGAACCGGGGCGCAACCTCGGGCATGGTCGAGTTGCGGGTCGAGGTGGACGGGCACTTCGTGGCCAACCAGCGTGCCGACGGCTTGATCATTGCCAGCCCGACCGGCTCCACCGCCTATGCGCTGTCCGCCGGCGGCCCCTTGCTGCACCCCTCCCTGCCGGGCTGGGTGATGGTGCCGATCGCGCCCCATACCTTGTCCAATCGCTCCATCGTGCTGGCCGACGCCTCCGAGATCGCCATCGAGGTGGTGGCCGGGCGCGACGCCAGCGCCAATTTCGACATGCAGTCGCTGGCCTCGCTGCTGCACGGCGACCGCATCGTGGTGTCGCGTTCGGAGCATCACATGCGTTTCCTGCACCCGCGCGGCTGGACTTATTTCGACACCCTGCGCCGCAAACTGCACTGGAATGAAGGAGTCGCCTGATCGTGGCCCTCAGACGTATCGTCCTGCGCGACTTTGTCATCGTCAGCGAACTCGAGCTTGACCTCTCGCCCGGCTTCTCGGTGCTCACCGGCGAGACCGGCGCCGGCAAATCCATCCTGATCGACGCGCTGCAACTGGTCACCGGCGCACGCGCCGACGCCGGCACCGTGCGCGAAGGCGCCAGTCGCACCGACGTCAGCGCCGAATTCGATGCGCCGGCGCACCTGGGCGACTGGCTGGAACAAGCCGGCTTCGACCGCAACGAAACGCTGTTGCTGCGCCGCACTGTCGACCTGCAGGGCAAGAGCCGCGGCTGGATCAACGGCAGTCCGGCCACCGCCACGCAGTTGCGCGAAATCGGCGAGCTGCTGATAGACATCCACGGCCAGCATGCCTGGCAAAGCCTCACCCGCGCCGATTCGGTGCGCGACCTGCTGGACGCCTATGCCAAGCTGGACACCAAGCCGCTGGCAAGCGCCTGGCAACAATGGCGGGCCTGCAACAAGGCCTTGACCGACGCGCAGGCGGCGCAGGCCAATCTGCAACGCGAACGCGAACGCATCACCTGGCAGATCGGCGAACTCGACAAGCTCGCGCCCGGCACCGACGAGTGGGACGAACTCAATACCGAACACAGCCGCCTGTCCAACGCGCAGGCCTTGCTCGAAGCGGCCCGGAATGCGATCGACGGCCTGCAGGATGCCGAACCCAGCGCGGCCGACGCTTTGCAAAGCGCAGTGAACCAGCTGCGCCACCAGGAGCAACACGAGCCGGCCTTCGCCGCGATGGCGGAGCTGCTCGAGTCCAGCCTGGCCCAGCTCGAGGACGTGGTGCACGATCTCAAGTCCTACCTGCGCAGGACCGAGCCGGACCCGCAGCGCCTGGCACAACTCGACGAGCGCATGGCGCTGTGGATCTCGCTGGCACGGCGCTACAAGCGGGCCCCGCAAGACCTGGCCACGCTGCTGCAGTCCTGGCGCGAAGAACTGGCCCGGCTCGATGCAGCCACCGATCTGGACAGCCTGAGCACGGCAGACCAGGCTGCGCAAGCCGCCTACCAGCGCGAAGCCCGGCTGGTGTCCAAGGCGCGCGCCAAGGCCGCACCTCTGTTGGCCAAGGCCATCACCCAGGCCATGCAAGGCCTGGGCATGGAGGGTGGCCGATTCGAAGTCCAGCTGCAGGCGTCGGATCACCCGATGTCGACCGGGCTGGAGGATGTGGGTTTCCTGGTTGCCGGCCATGCCGGCAGCACGCCGCGACCGGTGGCCAAGGTTGCTTCCGGCGGCGAGCTCTCGCGCATGGCACTGGCCATCGCCGTCACCACCAGCCAGTTGGGCACGGCGCAGACACTGATCTTCGACGAGATCGATTCCGGCGTCGGTGGCGCAGTGGCGCAAACCGTCGGCCGCCTGATGCACCAGCTCGGCCGCGACCGGCAGGTGCTGGCGGTCACGCATCTGCCGCAGGTTGCGGCCTGTGCCGACCACCATCTGGTGGTGACCAAGAAGCTGCAGGGCGGCGCAACCCTGAGCGCTGTCGGGGTCGTACTCGGCGAGTCGCGCGTCGCCGAAATTGCCCGTATGCTCGGAGGTGAACACCTGATGGAAACCACCGTGGCCCACGCCAAGGAAATGCTGCAGTCCTCGCATTGACACCCAGGCCCGACCTACCCGCACCGACCGACGACAGATTCGCCATGGAACTCGAACTCGTACTCATCACCGGCATGTCGGGCTCGGGCAAGTCGGTGGCCTTGCACGCGGTGGAGGATGCCGGTTATTTCAGCGTCGACAACCTGCCGCCCGAACTGCTGCTGTCCTTCGTCAAGCTGCAGCAGGAGCGCCAGAGCAAGCGTGTGGCGATTGCCATGGACGTGCGCAGCGCCAAGTCCTTGCCCCAGGTACCGGAGCGGCTGCGCGCACTGGCCGCGATGGGCGTGGTCATCAAGTCGGTCTTCCTCGACTCGACCACCGACACCCTGGTACGGCGATATTCCGAATCGCGGCGCAAGCACCCGCTGTCGCAGTCGGACAGCGACGACGTATCGAGCGAGCAGCAACGTGCCTTGATCGAAGCGATCGA
>JBFJZP010000366.1:0-4051 GCA_041622095.1 Burkholderiaceae bacterium
GACCCCCATGCCCGGACTCGACTTTCAACTCGGCAGTGACATCGATGCCTTGCGCGACGCGGTGCGCGATTTTGCCCAGGCCGAGATTGCGCCACGGGCGGCCGAGATCGACCGCAGCGACCAGTTCCCGATGGATCTCTGGACCAAGATGGGGGCACTCGGGGTGCTGGGTATCACCGTCGACGAATCCTACGGCGGAGCCGGCATGGGTTACCTGGCGCATATGGTCGCGATGGAGGAGATCAGCCGCGCCTCGGCGTCGGTCGGCCTGAGTTATGGCGCCCACAGCAATCTGTGCGTCAACCAGATCAAGCGCAACGGCACCGATGCGCAGCGCAGCAAGTACCTGCCCAAGCTGATCAGCGGCGAACATGTGGGCGCGCTGGCCATGAGCGAGTCGGGCGCCGGCAGCGATGTGATCTCGATGAAGCTCAAGGCCGAAGACAAGGGCGGGTACTACCTGCTCAACGGCAGCAAGTTCTGGATCACCAACGGGCCGGATGCCGACACCTTGGTGGTTTATGCCAAGACCGAACCGGAACTGGGTGCCCGGGGTGTCACCGCTTTCCTGATCGAAAAAGGCATGAAGGGCTTTTCGATCGCCCAGAAGCTCGACAAGCTCGGCATGCGCGGCAGCCACACCGGTGAACTGGTCTTCGACAATGTCGAGGTACCGCAGGACAACATCCTGGGTGGACTCAACAGCGGCGCCAAGGTGCTGATGAGCGGGCTGGACTATGAGCGCGCGGTGTTGTCGGCCGGTCCGATCGGCATCATGCAGGCGGTGATGGACAACGTGGTGCCGTATATCCACGACCGCAAGCAGTTCGGCCAGAGCATCGGCGAATTCCAGCTGGTCCAGGGCAAGGTGGCCGACATGTACACCGTGCTGCAGGCCGGCAGGTCCTATTGCTACACCGTCGGCAAGAATCTCGACGCGCTGGGCGCCGGGCATGTGCGCCAGGTGCGCAAGGATTGCGCGTCGGTGATCCTGTGGTGCGCCGAAAAGGCGACCTGGATGGCCGGCGAGGGTATCCAGATTTTTGGTGGCAACGGCTACATCAACGAATATCCGCTCGGTCGCCTGTGGCGCGATGCCAAGTTGTACGAGATCGGCGCAGGAACCAGCGAGATCCGGCGCATGCTGATCGGGCGGGAACTGTTTGCGGAGACGATGTGACCGCGTCGCGTCTGCGAGAGTCCAGTTTTCCGTACCTAGGCACAATCATCCGATGACCACGCCATCCCTTGAAGAACTTTTTGCCCACAACCGCGAATGGGCGGCCCGCATGGAGGCCGAGCGTCCGGGCTTTTTCACCGGCCTGATGGCCCAGCAGCAGCCCCGCTACATGTGGATCGGCTGCTCCGACAGCCGTGTGCCGGCCAACCAGATCACCGGCCTGGAGCCGGGCGAGGTATTTGTCCACCGCAACGTGGCCAATGTCGTCGTGCACTCCGACCTCAACGCCTTGTCGACCATCCAGTTCGCCGTCGAACGCCTGAAGGTCGAGCATGTCATGGTGGTGGGGCATTACGGTTGCGGTGGTGTGCAGGCGGCGCTGGAAAATGTCCGCATCGGCCTGGCCGACAACTGGCTGCGCCATGTGCAGGACGTGCGCGATCGCCATGCGATGCTGCTCGAGAGAATGCCGGCCCATCTGCGCCACGACATCCTGTGCGAACTCAATGTGATCGAGCAGGTGGTCAATGTGGCCCACACGACGGTCGTGCGCGATGCCTGGGCGCGCGGGCAGAAGCTGACGCTGCATGGCTGGGTCTACGGCCTCAAGGACGGGCTGCTCAAGGACTTGCACATGACGGTGCCAGGCACCGAGTGGCTCGATGGCCTGTACCGTGTCGCCGTCGCACATGTTTCGGAAGTCGATCGCCAATCGGCCCCCTGATCCGTAGCGCCGGCCATGTTTCCCCAGCGCCTCGATTCGACCGTCGCCTATGGCATTGCCAAGGCGATGATCGACGGATTCAACCGGCACTATCGCTTGTTCCGGACCGAGTCGGCGCGGGCCAAGCACCGTTTCGAAACCGCGGACTGGCATGGGCAGCAACGCGCGCAGCGCGAACGGATCGAGTTCTACGACTTGCGTGTGCGCGAATGCTCCAGGCGGCTCGAGCGCGAGTTCAAGGCCGGGGACCAGCCGATGGAGGTATGGCAGCAGGTCAAGCTGCACTACATCGGACTGCTGGTCGATCACCACCAGCCGGAACTGGCGGAGACCTTTTTCAACTCGGTCACCACCAAGATCCTGCATCGCAGCTACTTCCAGAACGACTTCATCTTCGTACGGCCGGCGGTCAGCACCGAATACATCGAGGACGACGAACCGCAGGCGCGCCCCACCTACCGCGCCTACTATCCGTCGCAGGACAACCTGCAGCAGGTGCTCGAGCAACTGGTGGGCGACTTCGACCTGCGCCGTCGGTTCGAGGACCTGTCGCGCGATGGCGGCTTCGTCACGCAGGCGGTGCTCCGGCACCTGGGCGACGCCACCTTGCGGGCGAACTTCCAGTTGCAGGTCCTGTCCAACCTGTTTTTCCGCAACAAGGGCGCCTACATCGTCGGCAAGATCATCAACGGCTTTACCGAGGAGCCGTTCGCGTTGCCGCTGCTGCACAACAAGGCCGGCAATCTGGTGATCGACGCCGCCTTGTTCGGCGAGGCCGATATGCTGATCCTGTTCAGTTTTGCGCGCGCGTATTTCATGGTCGACATGGAGGTGCCCAGCGCCTATGTTCAGTTCCTGCGCAGCATGATGCCGCGCAAGCCGCGCAACGAGTTGTACAACGCGCTGGGCCTGCAAAAGCAGGGCAAGAACCTGTTCTACCGGGACTTCCTGCACCATTTGCGCCACTCGACCGACAAGTTCCGCATCGCGCCCGGCATCAAGGGCATGGTGATGCTGGTGTTCGACCTGCCGTCGTTCCCGTATGTATTCAAGGTCATCAAGGACTACTATCCGCCGCAGAAGGACACCACCCGCGAGCAGATCAAGGGCAAATACCTGCTGGTCAAGCAACACGACCGCGTCGGTCGCATGGCCGACACGCTGGAATACAGCGGCGTTGCATTCCCGCGCGCACGTTTCGACGACGAACTGATCGCGGAGATCGAGAAATTCGCGCCCAGCCAACTCGAGATCAGTGACCGCGACGGTGATGGCCAGGTGGAGGTCATCCTGCAGCATGTGTATATCGAGCGGCGCATGATTCCGCTCAACATCTATCTGCAGGAAGCGTTCGACATGGGGCAGTCGTCTGCCCCGAACGAGCCTGCGGCGCGACGCGCGCGCGAACAGATCGAACGCGCGGTCACGGAATACGGCAATGCGATCAAGGACCTGGTGGCGGCCAACATCTTCCCGGGCGACATGTTGTATAAGAATTTCGGCATCACACGCCATGGCAAGGTGGTCTTTTACGATTACGACGAGATCGAGTACATCACCGACTGCAATTTCCGCCGCGTGCCGCAGCCACGCAACGAGGAAGAGGAGATGAGCGGCGAGGTCTGGTACGCAGTCGGTCCGAAGGATGTTTTTCCCGAGACCTTCGGGCCGTTCCTGCTCGGCAATCCGTCGGTGCGCGAGGTTTTCATGCGCCACCACGCGGACCTGCTCGAAGCCGACTTCTGGCAGGCCCACAAGGAGCGTATCGCCCAGGGCCATGTGTTCGACGTATTTCCGTATGAGCAGGACAAACGCTTCCAGGCCTCCGCGGAGACCGAAATCTGACCGGCCTGCGCATGGCCGTTCAACCACCACCGTTCAATAGAAGGAGAGACCATGACTGACAACACACTCGACCCTATCGTCATCGTTGGCGCCGCCCGTACCCCGATGGGCAGTTTCCAGGGTGACTTCGCCGCACTCAGTGCCCACGACCTCGGCGGTGCGGCGATAGCCGCCGCCATGCAACGCTCCGGTGTTGCCGCGGATCTGGTGGGCGAGGTCTTGTTCGGCAACTGCCTGATGGCAGGCCAGGGCCAGGCACCAGCCCGGCAGGCAGCGCTCAAGGGCGGCCTGCCGCTGTCGGC
>JBFJZP010000367.1:0-4029 GCA_041622095.1 Burkholderiaceae bacterium
GGGCAACCAGGGCGCTACCCAGGTGCAGCGCGTCGGTCACCCGCAGCGGCTCGCGCTCCATCGCGGCAAAGGCAAAACGCTCCACATGGTCGTCCAGCGGCACCCGCACCATGTCGGCCACATCGCGCTGCACTGCGGCCCAGGCGCGATCGAACTCCGCCTGCGCCAGGCAAGCGTCGCGGCGCAGCCGCAACAATCCGGCGCCGACCTCGCTCAGACAATGTGCGGCCACCAGCACCTGGTCGGCCTGCTCCATCAAGGCCAGCACCCGCCCATGCCCGGCCTCCGCCGCATAACGCTGCACCAGGGCCGACGCGTCGAACATCACACGCAGGCTTGCGCCATGGGGCAAGGCCTCGACCGGCGCATGCGGGCGCCCGCTACGAAAAGACGCGTCCTTCATGGCGCACCTGCGGCGTCGAGATCGTCGCGCACCGCGCGCGACAAGGATGCACCCGGCGGCAGGTGCACCGGGGCAAACGGCTTTTTCCAGTTCGGCAAACGGTCATCGTCGTGTTCGCGCACCGGCACCAGGTCGGCCACCGGCCGACCATGGCGCATGATGCGCACCGACTGACCCTGCTCGACCAGATCGAGTGTCGCGGACGCATTGGCCCGGAACTCGCTCAAAGGCAAGGTTTTCATTTTGTACAACTTTCGGGAATTTGTACATTCTACCGGGCGGCCCAGCCGCCGCAGGCCGGCCCACGGACAACCATGGCGCAGACCGGGGCAAGCACAGCGCAGGCCCGGACACGATGCGCACATAGGGCCGGAACACAGGGACGCAGCGACGGGCTGTGCTCCAATCGGGACCATGAAAACCCTGATCTTTGCCGGCAGCACCCGCCAACACTCCTTCAACCGCCGCCTGGCCCATGTCGCCGCCACGATTGCCCGCGATGCCGGCGCCGAGGTCAGCCATATCGAACTGGGCGATTTCGACGTGCCGATGTACAACGCCGACCTGGAGGCCAAGGGCACCCCCGCCGACGTGGTGCGCCTCAAGGAGTTGTTCCATACCCACCCGGCCTGGATCATCTGCTCGCCGGAATACAACGGCTCCTATACCGCGCTGCTCAAGAACACCATCGACTGGGTGTCGAGCCCGATCAAGAACGACCCGGTCTGGAGCAGCGGCAGCAAACCCTTCACCGGCAAGGTGGTCGGCATGCTCAGCGCGTCCAATGGCGCCCTCGGCGGCCTGCGCTCGCAAAGCCACCTGGCGCCGCTGCTGCTGAACCTCAAGTGCTGGCTGGCGCCTAACGCGTTTGCCTTGTCCCGCGCCGCCGATGCGTTCGACGAACAGGGCGGCCTGGTCGACCCGGCAGCGCACAAGAACGTGACCAAGGTGGTCGAGCAGGTGCTCTGGGCCGCGCGGCGCCTGCAGGCCGACTGAAGCGGGCGGCAGCGCCTTGCGGGCTGCCAAACCGGCCCGGCGGTGTCGCCGGCCACGGAACCGCCGGTGCGCCAGCGTCATACTGCAGAACCGATGTTGCGAAGGAGAGCAGGCCGATGAATATCCCATCCCTGCACCAGACGGTCCACGCCGACGAATGGCAACTCCGTGTCGACCTGGCCGCAGCCTACCGGCTGGTGGCTGCCTACGGCATGAGCGACCTGGTTTTCACCCATATCAGTGCGCGCATACCGGGTCCGGAGCACCACTTCCTGATCAACCCGTATGGCCTGATGTTCGACGAGATCACCGCCAGCAGCCTGGTCAAGGTCGACGCCCAATGCCACAAACTCAGCGATTCGCCGTTCCCGGTCAACCCGGCCGGGTTCACGATCCACAGCGCGATCCACGAGGCACGCCATGATGTCGGCTGCGTCTTGCACACCCATACCCGGGCCGGCATCGCGGTCAGCGCACAGCGCTGCGGCGTGTTGCCGATCAGCCAGCAAGCCACCTTCGTGCTGGCGTCGCTGGCCTACCATGACTACGAAGGCGTGGCCTTGCGCGACGACGAGAAGCCGCGGCTGCAGGCCGACCTCGGCGACAGGACTTATCTGATGCTGCGCAACCATGGCCTGCTGACGGTCGGCCGGACGGTGGCCGATGCGTTCCTGTCGATGTACACCTTCGAGAACACCTGCCGGGTCCAGATTGACGCCCAGGCCAGCGGACAGGAACTGATCGCGATCGACCCGCAGATCCTGCAAGGCATGGACCGGGTGATGAAAACCGTCACCGCCGGCCAGGGGGCACAGATCGCCTGGCCGGCGCTGCTGCGCAAACTCGACCGTATGGACCCTGGCTACCGCGCCTGAGCCAGCCGCCGACAGCCCCGAAGCCAACACTCACTTGCCGAACAGGCCTTTCAAACCCTCGCCAATCTTCTCGCCAATCGATGCGCCGGCGCCGGTGCCGACACCGGGCATGATCAGCGTGCCGATCGCCGCGCCTGCCAGCGCCGCACGGGTCAGCCGCAGTTCCGGCTTGTCCAGCGTACCTTCGACCAGCAGCGGCACACCCACCGCCTTGCCCACCATCTTCGCACCCAGGTTCACATCGACCCGCCCTTGCAGCCGCCGGTCCGGTGCGATGGTCACATGGCCGGCCGCGCTCAAGGCACCCGAGCTGGCCAGCAGATTGCGCAACTCCACCGCCCGCCCGCGGGTGCGGACCTGACCGGCCAGGGAGTCGAGCCGGGTCACGCCGCCGCGGCTCAGTCCGACCGAGCGCACCGCACGCTCCAAATCGATGCCGTGCACCACCGCCTGGTGCACGACGAAGCGGCTGTCCGACTGCAAGGCCTCGAGCAATCCGCCCCAATCACCGGAGCGTGCCTTGAATGCCGTGGAGGCTTCGAGCCGGCCACTCATCGCCGCACCGGAGTCCGCGGAACCGGCACGCGGCTCCGACGCCTGGCCACGCAACAACACCCCCAACGCAACATTGCGGGTATCGAGCTGCCCTGCCAGTTGCAGCGGCTGCGCCGGACCGGGCAACTGCGGCAACTGCAGCTTGCCCTTGACCGTGCCACCGGCGATCTCCATGTCGACATCCCAATCGATCCGCGATTGGCGCAACAAGACAAGCCGTGTTCCCTGCAAGGCACCGGCCAGCAAGGTCACCGTCAATTCATCGGGCAGGCCCTGCGCGTCGAGCCGGGCATCGGCATTGAACATCGTCGCCGTACCCGCCCGGCTGCGCCAGGTGGCCGCATCCAGTACCACCCGCTTCGGCACGATCACATGGATGACGTCGGCATCGGGTGCTGGCGTACCCCCACCGCTGGTGCCTGGCTTGCCGTCGGTGCTGCCGGGCGCGGCGCCAGGCTTGCCCGCATGGCGCGCTGCCAGCAGATCATCCACCGCCAGCTGCGACAGGTCGGCCTGGCGCACCAGCAGCGTCGACAACTCCAGCCGCCCGGAAAACAAGGCTGGCAGGACCGGCCGCACCTCGATGCGTTCGATGCGTATCGCCGGCTGCGTGGCGACCTCCACCCGGTTCAGCGCCAGCGCCGGCAAGGGCCAGACGTCGACCGTCAACTGGCCGAAACGCACGTCGCGCCCGAGCGCCTGGGCCGCCTGCGCCTGCGCCCGGCTGCGGAAGTCGTCGGTGCCGATCCAGCGGTGCAGCACGAACAATGCCGCGCTGAACAACACGCAGGTCAACACGAACGTCAGCAACAACCACCGCGCGATTTTTCGCATGGGCGCATTGTGCGCCAGCCGCGGAGCGTCCAGGCCAAGGCGCAGATCGCCGACAAGGTCGTCGACTCGGCCATCGGCATCTTCGGCTTGTGCCTCGAGCAGCCCAACCCGGGCGGCAGGGTTCCCGCCGGCGTCAAGTGCCTGGTGCGCTTGCAATCGGGCGTATCGGCACCACTTGCCGACGATGACCCATTTGTTCGAACCCGTCCAGGCCGGCCGCCTGCAACTCGCCAACCGCATCGTGATGGCGCCACTGACCCGCAATCGTGCGCCCGACGCCGTCCCCACCGCGCTGATGCAGACCTACTACCGCCAGCGCGCCAGTGCCGGCCTGATCATCACCGAGGCCACGGCGATCAGCCACCA
>JBFJZP010000368.1:0-4024 GCA_041622095.1 Burkholderiaceae bacterium
AACTCCTTCATCTTGGCGTCGGTCTTGCGGATGTCTTCCGGGTCACCGGACAAGGCAACCCAGCGGAACGGCCCCTTGCCGCGACAGAACAGCGGCCGCACATAGGCCGGGACAAAGCCAGGGAAATCGAAGGCCCGGGTCACGCCCTCGTCGAACGCCACCTGGCGGATGTTGTTGCCGTAGTCGACCGTCGGGATTCCCATGGCCTGGAAGTCGAGCATCGCCTGCACATGCACCGCACAGCTGGCGGCTGCCGCCTTGCGCAGTGGCGAATGCTGGCTGTCGTCGAGCTGGGCCGCACGCCATTGCTCGACCGTCCAGCCGCTCGGCAGGTAGCCATTGACCAGGTCGTGGGCCGAGGTCTGGTCGGTCACCAGGTCCGGACGCAAACCGCCGGCCTGGGCGCGGCGCACCAGCTCCGGCAGGATGTCGGCGGCGTTGCCGAGCAGGCCGATCGACACCGCCTTCTTCTCGTCGCGGTAACGCGCCAGCCGCGCCAGCGCGTCGTCGATGCCGCTCGCCTGCTCGTCCAGGTAACGGGTCTTGAGGCGGAAGTCGATACGCGACTGCTGGCACTCGATGTTCAGCGAACTGGCACCGGCGAAACTCGCGGCCAGCGGCTGCGCGCCGCCCATGCCGCCCAGGCCGGCGGTCAGGATCCAGCGCCCGGCCAGATCGCCGTCGTAATGCTGGCGGCCGGCCTCGACAAATGTCTCGTAGGTGCCTTGCACGATGCCCTGGCTGCCGATGTAGATCCAGGAACCGGCGGTCATCTGGCCATACATCATCAAGCCCTTGCGGTCGAGTTCATGGAAGTGCTCCCAGGTCGCCCACTTCGGAACCAGGTTGGAGTTGGCGATCAGCACCCGTGGCGCATCCACGTGGGTGCGGAACACGCCGACCGGCTTGCCGGACTGCACCAGCAGCGTCTCGTCTTCACCGAGATTGCGCAGGCTCTCGAGGATCGCGTCGAAGCACTCCCAGTTGCGGGCCGCCTTGCCGATGCCGCCGTACACCACCAGCGCGTCCGGGTTCTCGGCGACTTCCGGGTCGAGATTGTTCTGCACCATGCGGTAGGCCGCCTCGATCAGCCAGTTCTTGCAATGCAGTTCGCTGCCATGTGGCGAACGCACCGGTCGGGCCTTGGCACTCTGGTGGACGGGGGACAGATCGGACATGGAAATCTCCTTCAAAGGTGGTTGGGCAGGATCGAATGCCTGGCAGTTTACTTGACTAGACAAGTCTATGCAACTATGATGCAAACAAGACTTTTTTCATCGTCCCTGCACCATCCGCCATGCCATCCACTACTGCGACCGGCAACACCAAGCAGCGCACGACCCACGCACCGTATGCGCGGGTCAAGGAATACCTGAAGCAGGGTTTGTCCAGCGGGCGCTGGCCACCCGATGCACTGATGCCATCCGAGTCCGAGCTGGTCGCGCAATTCGGCGTCAGCCGCATGACGGTGACGCGTGCACTGCGCGAGTTGCAGGCCGAGGGCCTGGTGCACCGCGCCCAGGGCCTGGGCACGTATGCCGCGCACCTGGCGCCGGTGTCATCGACGCTGACCATCCGCGACCTGCATGAGGAGATCATTGCGCGGGGACACCGCCACCATGCGCAGGTGCACCTGGCGCGCGAAGAAGCATGCAGCGCCGAGTTGGCGTCCCGGCTCGGCCTGCAGGCCGGTGATCCGGTGTTCCACACGCTGATCGTGCACCATGAGAACGACATTCCGCTGCAATGCGAAGACCGTTACGTCAACCCGGCCTGCGCACCGGACTACCTGAAAACCGACTTCACCCGGATCACACCCACGCATTACCTGCTCGACGTGGCGCCGCTTTGGGAGGCGCAATACGCGATCGAGTCCGGCAACGCGACCGCGCGGGAAGCCAGGCTGCTGGGAATCGGTGCGCGCGAACCCTGCCTGATCATCGTGCGCCGCACCGTCAACCGCAACCAGCCGATCACGCTGGCGCGGCTGGTGCATCCGGGCTCGCGCTACCGCGTGCAAGGACAGTTCACGCCATGACCCGCTGCACCTGCGCCTGGCCGGCCGTCCACACCGGTTACCCTTTTCCTTTTTGCATGACACCATGACGACCCACCTGATCGACGTGCCTGCAGTGGCACCACAAGCCTGGCGCAACGGCGGCGGCCAGACCCGGGAACTGCTGGTGTGGCCTTCCACCGGGCCCTGGCAACTGCGCATCAGTCGGGCCGACATCGAGCGCGATGGCGCCTTCTCCGCCTTCGCCGGTGTCGCCCGCTGGTTCACCGTGTTGCAGGGTGCCGGCGTCACGCTGCAGTTCGGCCCGACCACGCACGCGCTGCGCCCGGGCGACGCGGCCCTGCGTTTCGACGGCGCCCAGGCACCCGACTGCCGGCTGATCGATGGGCCGACCCAGGACCTCAACCTGATGACCTGCGGCGGCGACGCGCAGATGACGCTGGCACTGCCTGGTGTTGCCTGGGACGCGAACCATCCGATGCGCGGCCTGTACACCACGGTTGCCGGCCACTGGCGTCGCGGATCCGGACAACAAGCGGTTGCGGCGCACCATTTGATCTGGGACGACGCGGCCGCGCCCGGCCCATGGCAATTCGAACCCGAACCCGGCAGCACAGGCAACGCCTGGTGGCTGGGTTTCACACCCGCAACCTGAGCATATGACCGACACCACACTCTGGCACAACACCCGGCTCGCCACGCTGGCGCACGACAGCGACTGGGGACTGGTCGACAATGGCGCATTGCTGGTGCAGTCCGGCCGGCTGGCCTGGGTCGGGCCGCTGCAGGACATGCCGGCCACGCTGCGCCGCCAGGCCACGGCCGAGGTCGACCTGGGCGGCGCCCTGGTGACGCCGGGCTTGGTCGACTGCCACACCCATCTGGTCTATGGCGGGCACCGCGCGCGTGAATTCGAGATGCGCCTGCAAGGCGCCAGCTACGAGGAGATCGCCCGTGCCGGCGGCGGCATACGCTCGACCGTCGCCGCCACACGCGCCGCCAGCGACGCGCAATTGCTGGAGGGCGCAAGCCGGCGTGCCCGGGCCCTGCTGGCCGAGGGCGTGACCAGCATCGAGATCAAGTCCGGTTATGGCCTGAGCCTGGACGACGAGCGCCGCTGCCTGTCGATCGCCCGCGCGATCGGCCGCGAACTGCCGCTGTCGGTCAGCACCAGCTACCTGGCTGCGCATGCATTGCCACCGGAGTTCGAAGGACGCGCCGACGCCTATGTCGATGCGGTGTGCGCCTGGATGCCGGCCCTGCATGCCGAGGGCCTGATCGATGCGGTCGATGCCTTCTGCGAGAACATCGGCTTCACCCCGGCCCAGACCCGGCGCGTGTTCGAGGCCGCACGTACGCTCGGCCTGCCGGTCAAGCTGCATGCGGAACAACTCAGCGACCAGGGCGGTGCAGCACTGGCTGCCGAATTCGGTGCCTTGTCGTGTGATCACCTGGAATGGCTCAGCCCGCAGGGTATTGCCGCGATGCGGCAAAGCGGCACGGTGGCGGTGTTGTTGCCCGGCGCGTTCTACTATCTGCGTGAGACCCGACTGCCACCGGTTGCGGGCCTGCGCGAGGCCGGTGTGCCGATCGCGCTGGCGACCGACCACAACCCCGGCTCCAGCCCCGGCCTGTCGCTGCTGCTGATGATCAACATGGCCTGCACCTTGTTCCGCATGACACCCCTGGAAGCCGTGCTCGGTGTCACCGCCCATGGCGCGCGTGCGCTCGGTTTGCAGGACCGCGGCCGGCTGGTTGCCGGCAATCGCGCCGACTTCGCCGCCTGGGACCTGCAGCACCCGCATGAACTGGCCTACTGGTTCGGCCACAACCCCTGCCGGCGCATCGTCGCCGGCGGCATAGACTGCCAAGCATGACCGATACCTTCACCCATACCCTGCACCGCGGCACCGGGCCGTTGTTGATCAGCGTGCCACATGTCGGCACCCGTATTCCGGTCGACCAGAAATACCGTTACCTGCCGCGCGCGCTCGATGTCGAGGACAC
>JBFJZP010000369.1:0-4023 GCA_041622095.1 Burkholderiaceae bacterium
GTTCTGGGTTTCCTTGTAGTTAGGAATCTTGTTGCCGGCACGCATCACCGCACCCTCTCCGGCGTTGTACGCTGCCAGCGCCAGCTCGAGTTGCCCAGGAAACATGTTGATCAGGTCGCGCAGATAACGGGTGCCGGCACGGATGTTGACCTTCGGATCGGTCAGCTTGCGTTCGAGCGGACCATGCCGGTCGCTGTCGACGCCGTAACGGCGCGCGGTGTCGGGCATCAGCTGCATCAGCCCGATAGCGCCCTTGGACGACACCGCGGTGGCGTTGAAGCCGGACTCGGCCGCGATCAGTGCCTGCAGCAGTTCATAGTCGATGTCATGCTCGCTCGAGGCGTCGCGCAGGAGCTGGCGCACCGAAGAGAAACCTGGCGAGGCATCGAACATCGCGAGCAGGCGGGTCGGGGGCAATGGCACGACCGTCGGCACATCGGCCACCGGTGGCGGCTGCTGCGGCGGCGGATCAAGCCGGGTGTCGAAGGATTCGCTGCGGCGGAAGAACAACTCGTAGCGCTCGTCGACTTGCTCGGTGGCGAAATGCGCCAGCCCCTTGGCGTCGACATAAGCCCAGACGTCGGCCCGGGCCGGCAGGCTCCAGGACCCGAGCTGCACGGCTGCGGCCAGCGGCAGCACCAGCCGGCGCAGCCATTGCGCCGCCGCTGCGATGATCGGACGCCGGCTCTTGCGCATCAGACATCCACCTCCACGCTGTCGCCGTGCAGTTCCATCAGCTCACGACGTGCAGCCGCCTCGCCCTTGCCCATCAGCTTGGTGATCAAGCTCTCGGTCTGGCCGAAGTCGATCTTGCCCAGGCGCACCGGCAGCAGGCGGCGGGTGTCGGGGTTCAGGGTGGTGTCCCACAATTGCTCGGCGTTCATCTCTCCCAGTCCCTTGAATCGGCTGATGCTCCAGGCGTTCTCGCGAACGCCGTCCTTGCGCAGCTTGTCCAGGATCGCGGTCAGTTCGCCCTCGTCCAGCGCGTAACTCTTCGACGCCGGTTTCTTGCCGCGGGCCGGCGCATCGACCCGGAACAATGGTGGCCTGGCCACAAAAACATTTCCATTGTCAACCAGTTTCGGGAAATGGCGAAAGAACAAAGTCAGCAAAAGCACCTGGATATGCGATCCGTCCACATCGGCGTCGCTCAGGATGCAGATCTTGCCGTAGCGCAGGCCGGTCAGGTCGGGCGAGTCGTTCGGGCCATGCGGGTCGACGCCGATCGCCACCGCAATGTCGTGGATCTCGGTGTTGGCGAACAGGCGGTCGCGCTCGACTTCCCAGGTGTTGAGCACCTTGCCACGCAGCGGCAACACCGCCTGGCATTCCTTGTCGCGGCCCATCTTGGCGCTGCCACCGGCGGAGTCGCCCTCGACCAGGAACACTTCGTTGTGCGCCAGATCGCGGCTCTCGCAGTCGGTGAGTTTGCCCGGCAACACCGCCACGCCGGAGCCCTTGCGTTTTTCGACCTTCTGCCCGGCCCGCTGGCGCACCTGCGCCGCCTTGATCGCCAGGTCGGCCAGCTTGCGGCCGTATTCCACATGCTGGTTCAGCCACAGCTCCAGCGCCGGGCGAACATAACCCGAGACCAGACGCACCGCATCGCGCGAGTTGAGCCGCTCCTTGATCTGGCCCTGGAACTGCGGATCGAGCACCTTGGCCGACAACACATAACTGGCCCGGGCGAACACGTCTTCCGGCAGCAGCTTGACGCCCTTGGGCAGCAGTGCATGCAGTTCGATGAAACTCTTGACCGCGTTGAACAGGCCGTCGCGCAGGCCACTGTCGTGGGTGCCGCCGGCGCTGGTGGGAATCAGGTTGACGTAACTCTCGCGCAGCGGCTGGCCCTCGTCGGTGAATGCGACGCACCATTGCGCGCCCTCGCCTTCGGCAAAACTCTCGTGCCCGGCGTCGGCATACGACTCGCCATCGAACAGCGGAATCACCGGCTCGCCATGCAGCGCCTGGGTCAGGTAGTCGCGCAGGCCGCCCTTGTAGAGCCAGGTCTGCGTCTCGCGGGTCTTCTCGTTGGCCAGGCTGACCGTCACACCGGGCATCAGCACCGCCTTGCTGCGCAGCAGATGGAGCAGATCGGCCATCGGGATCGCGGCGGATTCGAAGTATTTCGGATCCGGCCAGACCCGCACCGCGGTGCCGCTGCGGCGTTCGCCGTCACCGGCCGGGCGCACCTGCAGCGCCTCGATCACGTCGCCACCTGCGAAAACCATGCGGGCCACGCTGCCGTCGCGCTGCGAACTGACCTCGAGTCGCGTGGACAGCGCATTGGTCACGCTGACGCCGACGCCGTGCAGGCCGCCGGAAAAGCTGTAGGCGCCGCCCTTGCCCTTGTCGAACTTGCCGCCGGCATGCAGCCGGGTGAACACCAGTTCCACCACCGGTGCGTTCTCTTGCGGGTGCATGCCGAACGGGATGCCCCGGCCATCGTCCTCGATCGATACCGAGTTGTCGGCATGCAGCGTGACGCGGATCTTCTTGCCGTGGCCGGCCAGCGCCTCGTCGGCGGAGTTGTCCAGCACCTCCTGGATCACATGCAGCGGATTGTCGGTGCGGGTGTACATGCCCGGACGCTGGCGTACCGGCTCCAGCCCCTTGAGCACACGGATCGAACTCTCGGAATAATCGCCGCCGGAGCGGCTGTTGGGATTGCTTGCCATGGCCGGCATTGTAGTCATGCCTGAACGGTTTTACTGGATGCAAACACAGTAACACGACCACGGGGGCGACGCGAACCATGCAAAACCGCTACATTTCCCGCTCTCCCGCCAATAAACGACGCCGCTTTTCGCATGCAGAACAAATCGCTTTCCATGACCCAGTTGCTGCTGTGCGGCGGCGCCATCGTCACGATGTCGATGGGTATCCGGCACGGATTCGGCCTGTGGCTGCTGCCGGTCACGCAAACCATGGACTGGACCCGCGAGAGTTTCTCGCTGGCGATCGCGATCCAGAACATCTCCTGGGGGCTGGCCGGCGTCTTCGCCGGCATGGTGGCCGACCGTTTCGGCGCGTTCCGGGTGCTGTTGGCCGGCGCGATCGCCTACGCGCTGGGCCTGCTCGGCATGGCATACGCGCCCACGCCACTGTCGTTTGCCGCCACTGCCGGGGTGTTGATCGGCGTGGCGCAAGCCGGCACCACCTATGCGGTCGTCTATGGCGTGATCGGACGCAACGTACCGGCCGAGCGGCGTTCCTGGGCCATGGGCATCACCGCCGCAGCCGGCTCCTTCGGCCAGTTCCTGATGGTGCCGACCGAAGGTTTCCTGATCGCCTCGTTCGGCTGGCAGGCCGCGCTGGTGCTGCTGGGCATGTCGGTGCTGGTCATCGTCCCGCTGGCCTGGGGCCTGCGTGAGCCCGGCCTGAGCGGCAGCAGCCATGTGCCGCGCGAGCAGACGATTGTCCAGGCGGTGCGCGAGGCGTTCCGCTACCCGAGTTTCCAGATGCTGACCGCCGGTTATTTCGTCTGCGGCTTCCAGGTCGTCTTCATCGGCGTACATATGCCGGGATACCTGAAGGACCAGGGCCTGGCGCCCCACGTGGCCAGTTATGCGCTGGCCCTTATCGGCCTGTTCAACGTCATCGGCACCTATGCCGCCGGGGTACTGGGCCAGCGCATGCGCAAGGCGCGCATCCTGGTCTTCATCTACCTGGCACGCGCGGTGGCGATCAGCCTGTTCCTGCTCGTGCCGCTGTCGCCGATGAGCGTCTATGTCTTCGCCGCAGTCATGGGCATGTTGTGGCTGTCGACCGTGCCGGCCACCAATGCGGCGGTGGCGCAGATCTTTGGTGTCGCCCATTTTTCGATGCTCAGCGGCTTCGTGTTCCTGAGCCACCAGGTCGGCTCCTTCCTCGGCGTCTGGCTCGGCGGCCTGCTGTACGACCAGACCGGCAGCTACAACACCTCCTGGCTGATTGCCATCGCCCTGGGTGTTTTCGCCGCGTTGATCAACCTGCCGGTCCAGGAGCATGCGATACGGCGTGGCGCCGGCGGCGTGGCGCTGA
>JBFJZP010000370.1:0-4015 GCA_041622095.1 Burkholderiaceae bacterium
GCGCCGGACAGCGGCTTCTGCGCCGACAGGATCTGGTCGAGTTGCAGGTAGTCGCCGTAACTCATCGAGCGACTGAAGTCGAGCTGGGCTTTCTCGTCCTGGACGATCTGCTCGGTCGATGATGAAGATGCGGGGGGATCGGATGTCATGTCTGCTCCAGAACTGCGGCCATGGCTCGCGCCACATGATCGACATTGTGGGTGGTCAAGCCGGAGATGCACAAGCGGCCGGAACGCACCAGATAAACCGCATGCGCGTCGCGCAAGTCTCGGCCGTCCACATGCCGGCATCGACCAGCGCACGCAGGGAAAACGCGTCTTCCGCCAGGCCGTCGCCAAAGCCCTGGTAGGCGATATCCAGGAACGGAATCCGGGCAAGTGCGGTCACGGCATATCCTGCATCGATTGATCAACCCGTATTCTTGACCAACTAGCCCAATCATTCCAATACTCTTGTTATATGCAGATAATCATTCCAGTTAATCCGTATCTGGAGGTATTTTCATGCAAGCAGAACTCGATTCAATCGATCAACAACTGCTTATTGCCCTTCAGCGCAATGCGCGGCTGACCACAGGGGAGCTGGCCCAGGCCACCGGCTTGTCGCAATCGCCATGCTGGCGGCGGATCCGGCGGCTGGAAGAAGCCGGCTTGATCGAGGGTTACCACGCCAGGCTGAACCGGCGCAAACTCGGCTACGGCGTGGTGGCCTTCGTCAGCATCACCATCGACCACCAGACCGATGCACGTAATGCGGAGTTCGTCGCCGCGGTGCAGGCGATTCCGGAAGTGGTGATGTTCCATGCGGTCACCGGCAGCGCCGACTTCCTGCTGATGGTGGTCGCACGCGACCTGGACAGCTACTCCACCGTGCTGCAACGCAAGCTGCACCGCCTGCCCGGCGCGCAGCAGGTCCAGACCAGTCTGTCGCTGCAGGAGTTCAAGGCCTTCGACACGCTGCCGGTTCCGGGCGCGCCGCAGGCCATGCACCCGGCCGACAACTGAACCGGCGTGGCCAGGCCCGGACGCCGGCACGCCATCTCCGATGCGCCGGCCGCGTCACTGGCGCGACTGACGGTGCGCGCCATGGTCCGCACAATCGGGACATGGGAACCCTTTACCTCGTGCGCCATGGCCAGGCATCGTTTGGCGCGGACAACTACGACCAGCTCAGTGAACTGGGACAACGCCAGAGCGAGCGCCTGGGCGCCTACCTGGCCAGCAAGGGCTTGCAGTTCGAAGCCGCCTATTGCGGCAGCCTGCAACGCCAGCGCCAGACGCTGCAGGGCATATGCCAGGGCGCCGGCATCGCGCCGCCGGTGACCGAGTGGCCGGGCCTGAACGAATACGACAGCGCCGCCATCATCGAAGCGGTTCATCCGCAGGCTCTGGCCAAACCCGACACACCGGAGACCTACCGGCAACATTTCCGGCTGCTGCGTGACGGACTGACCCAGTGGATGAATGGTGTCGTCAGCCCGCGCGGAATGCCCGACTATCCGAGCTTTGTCGACGGGGTATGGCAGGCACTCGAGCAGGTCCGCAAGAACCATGCGGGCAATGTGCTGATGGTCTCCAGCGGCGGGCCGATCGCCACCGCGGTCGGCCGGGTGCTGGGCACGGCGCCGGAGACGACGATCGAGCTGAACCTGCGCATCCGCAACAGCGCGGTCACGGAGTTTGCGTTCAACCCGAAGCGCCATATGCTGCTGACCTACAACACCTTGCCGCATCTGGACGGCGCACCGTACCAGGACTGGATCACCTACGCCTGACCCATCGCCGCGCCATCGAGCGCACAATGAACCCATGCGACACGGCGCAGCGACCGGTACCCGACCCGACAGCGCTGCACCCGCATGTTGCGCAGAAGTCGGAAAGGAGACATCCATGCTCAAGGGACTGCACCACAACGCCTACCGCTGCCGCGACTCCGAACAGACCCGCCGGTTCTACGAGGACTTCCTGGGCCTGCCGCTGGTCAACGCATTCCCGATCACCGAGACCAAGACCGGGCGAGCGACCCGCACGCTGCATTCGTTCTATGCGATGGATGACGGGTCCTGCCTGGCATTCTTCGAGGATCCGGACCGGCCGTTCGACTTCAAGGAGCAGCACGATTTCGACCTGCATATTGCGCTCGAGGTGGAATTCGCCGACCTGCAGGTCATGCTGCAAAAGGGCAAGGATGCCGGCATCGAGACGCGCGGCATCGCCGACCATGGTTTCATCGATTCGATCTATTTCCGCGACCCGAACGGCTATGTGATCGAACTTACCGCCAAACGACCCGACCATGATGCGCAAATCGCCAAGGCGACACAGAAGGCGCACGCGACGCTGGCGCAATGGCAGCAGGACAAGAAAGCGGCCGACTGACGCGCCTGCGCCAGCCGGGCCCCCCGGCCCGGATCAGCTGCGCAGCGGCAACGCCGCCCCCACCGCCATGAACACTCCGCCGCAGGCCTGATTGAAGCGCCGTCCGACCCGTGCCAGCCAGGGGCTGATGCGGCTGGCCATGCTGGCGATGAACAACTCGGTGGCGATCTCGATCGCTGCAAAAGTACCGGCCATGACCAGGAACTGGATCCACAGGCTGCGCGCCGGATCGATGAATTGGGGCAGGAATGCAGCGAAGAACAGGATGCCCTTGGGATTGGTCAACGCCGACAAGGCCCCCTGGCGAAACAGCGATGCACCGGAGCGGGCCGGCGCGCCGACCATGGGTTCCATGCCCAGCGGCGGCGCGCGCCATACCTGGATGCCGAGCCAGACCAGATACAGGCCGCCGACCCACTTCATGACCGTCAACCAGAGCAGCGAGGTCTGGAGCAAGGCGCCGATGCCGAACATCGACAGGCCGACGATGATGACGAAGCCGATGGCACCGCCAAAGATCGTATACAGGGTCTTGCGCCGGCCATGCATCGCACCGTGCGTGAGCGCCAGCAGGCCGTTTGGCCCTGGCGACAGCGACAAGCCGGTCGCCGCCAGAAAATAGATCAGCCAGGTGTTCAGGTCCATGGGCGTCGATGGTGCCGGGCCGCCAGATTCCGGTCAAGCGCCCGGACGCAAAAACCCACCCGGCATCCGCAAACGCATGCGACCGGTCACATTCTTCATCCTGCCACAGCCCATGCCGCAAGGGTTGACATCGATCAAGAACCCCTGCACCTCGACTCCCACAATGGTCTGGACACAGCAGGAGACCACCATGACCCAGGAACGCAACCCGATCACCGATTTCAACGCACTCGACGAATGCCACCGCGAAACCCTGACGCACCTGCATGAGCTGCAGGAACTCGCCACGCAAATCGAGGCCGGCGTTCTGGGACCGAAGGCCCCGACCCGGGCTGGCGCCATCGACCGCTTCTTTTCCGGCACCTCGCGCGCGCACCATGCAGAAGAAGAAAAAACGGTGTTTCCACCGCTGCTGGCCAGTGGCGACGAGGAACTGGTGCATGCGGTGCAGACGCTGCAACAAGACCATGGCTGGATTGAACGGGACTGGGATGCCCTCGGACCCCAGTTGCGCGCCATCGCCAAGGGCGAGAGTTGGCCGGATCCGGCTGAATTCCGCCATGGCGTCGATGTGTTCGTCGCCTTGTACCAGGAGCATATTGCGCTGGAGGAAACTCTGATTTATCCAGAGGCGAAGGCCCGCTGGGCCAAGATCGTGGCCGGTCGCCAGCCACGTGCACCCTTGTGATACGCCATTGACCATGGCACCTCGCGCCGACCGGGTTACGGTTCGGTTGCTTGCGGGTACGGCTGCGGATCTGCGCTTAACATCGACGCAACCACATGCTCCGCCTGCCGCGGGGCCGATGCCATGCCAAGTCATTCCTCGTCCGCACCGTCCGGGCCGCTGTCGGGCCGCGTCGCGCTGATCACCGGCGCCAACACCGGCATCGGACGGGCCACCGCGCGCGAACTGGCGCGCCGCGGTGCCCATCTGTTCATCACCTGCCGCGACGCGGACACCGCGCGCTCGGCGCAGCAGCAGCTGCGCA
>JBFJZP010000371.1:0-3996 GCA_041622095.1 Burkholderiaceae bacterium
AGCGAAAGCCGTTCGAGCTGCTTGGATGTGATCTCGAGCCGGTTCACATGTTGCTGGCGCAGGCGCAGGTCGACCTGCCACTCGATGACCTTCTCGCGCGTCTCCAGGCCGTCGGCGCGGATCAGTTGCTCGCGCAGGCGCAGGCGGCGCAGTTCGTCCACCGCCTCGCCGTTGAGCCCTTGTGCCACATACATCTGCGACGACAGCAGATGGCCGAGGCAGGCCAGCTGCTCATGTTCCACCTGCACCGCAATCTCGATCATCTTGGCCGCTTCCTGCATCGCGCGCGGCCAGTCGCCCTGCGCCCAGGCGATTTCGGCCCGCGCCCAGCTCTCCAGTGCGCCGAGCCAGGTGACGGTGCCGTAACGCGGTGCCCAGCGTGCCAGCATTTCCACGTCGAGCCGGGCCTGGCCGAGGCGGCCGTGCCAGCATTGCTCCAGGCACAGGCCGAACTGCAATACCGCCTCGGTCGTGACATGGGTACCCGGCGTGGCGCCGCCGGCGTCCCCGCCGGCGATCAGGGCGATGATGGCTTCGCGCAATTCGCCGAGTCGCTCGAGTGACGGAAAGGCGCCGACATAGTAACGCTCGTGGAACACGCGCAGCAACTCGGTCCACCACTGGTTGACCCGGGGCTGGAAGGTGCTCAGGTGCGGCTGGGCCTGTTCGGCAATGCCGATGGCGGTGCGCAGCGCCTGTTCGGCCTTTTCGAAACCGTGGCTCCAGAAGTAGGCCACGCCGAGCGCGTTGTATGCCAGAACGCCGTGTTCCGCATGGGCCTCCAGGAACTGGCTCAGGCGCACGCTGAGCAGCGCCGCCTCGATCGCCTCCTCGTGGCGACCCAGCGTGACCGAGACGATCGCATGGGTGGACAAGGCCATCACCTCGCCAGAGGTATCACCGAGCAACTGGAAGTTCTGCGCTGCGCGCTGGCTGGCGCGGTGCGCACGCCGGTAACGCGACAACATGCGGTCGCAGTGGGCCAGGCACAGCAGCGCCTTGGCTTCGTATCGGGGGTTGGACAAACCCTCTGCTGCCTTCAGGACCTTTTGCGAGGTCGCACGTCCGGCCTGGACATCTCCCTGGTCGAGCGCGGCATGGGCGTCGCGCAGCAAGGCTTCCAGGCCATCGTTTCGGCGGGGCTGAACGACATCGGGCATATGCGCCGATTTTGCGCCAGAACACCGGCGTTGCAGGCGCACAACGTAGCAAACCCTTGCCCGGCAAGGCCGGGACCGCATTTACACTGCCGCTCATGTACTCAGGTTCGATGCCATGGTGCGCCCCGATCCGGTCTCCATGACGCCCGCCATGGCGCTGGTCGCCGTGTTGTTATCGCTGGCCTGCCTTTACGGTGTGGTGCTGGCCTGGTTGTGGTGGGGGCAGGAAAAGCTGCTGTTCGTCCCCACGGTGCTGGCTGTCGACACGCCGCTGGCTCAGGCCGACGATGTACACGAGACCTGGGTCGACGTGCCCGGTGCGCGGCTGTCGGCCTTGCACCTGCGCCTGCCGGATCCCAAGGGCGTGGTGTTCTTCCTGCACGGCAATGGTGGCAGCCTGCAGAGCTGGTTCGTCAACACGGATCTTTATCGCCAGGCGAATGTCGACCTGTTCATGCTCGACTACCGCGGCTACGGCAAGAGCACCGGTTCGATAGAGAGCGAAGCACAACTGCAGGCGGATGTGCGGGCGGCATGGGCCGCGATCGCCAGCCGCTATGCCGGGCGCAAGCTGGTCATTTACGGGCGCTCGCTCGGCAGCGGCCTGGCGGCCCGGCTGTCGGTCGAACTCGCCGACAGCCGCCCGCCCGACCTGACGGTGCTGGTGTCACCGTATGTCAGCATGCTGGCACTGACGCGCGACCACTACCCCTGGGTGCCGTCCGCCGTGTTGCGTTATCCGCTGCGCACCGACGAATGGATCACCCGCATTCCCAACCGTCTGCTGCTGATCCATGGCGAACGCGACAACCTGATCGAGCCGGCGCACAGCCTGGCGCTCAAGGCCTTGGCGCCGCAGGCGGAGCTGCTGCTGGTGCCGGGCGCGGGGCACAACGATCTGCAGGAGTTCCCGGTCTACCTGGACGGCTTTGCGCGTGCTTTGCGCGCCTTGTAGGCGCGATCAGCTTGTACTCCGGATCAATCCGACCGGCGCGCCCAGCGGATCGATCACGATCGAAAAACGCCCGACCATCGCGACATCCATCGGCGCGGCAAGGGTTTGCTTAGCGCCGGGTGGCATCGCCTGGGCAGTGGCTGATCTCAGGTCTGGGTGGCGCTGAAGCTCGGGCGTTGTGCCATCGTCGCATGTGCCCGCGACACCTGCGGGTATTGCTGCAGCAAGGCGCCGCCTTGCGGCATCGCGCCGACATAGGCCAGTATCGGCGCCAGCAGCAGGTCGGCCACGGTGACGGTGGACCCGGCGAGGAATTCGCGACCGCCGTAGCCCTTGTCGAGTGCGGCCAGTTGCGTCGGCATTTCGGCCAGTGCCTTGTCGATCACGGCCTGGTCCGGCTTGCCTCCTTCGCCGCGGGGGAAAACATATTGCAATACATAACGCCGCACCATGGTGTCGTACAGGTAGCTGTGGATGGCGCTGCTCCATTGCAAGGCGCGGGTGCGCTCGATGATGCTGCCCGGGCGCAGCGCGGTGCCGGTATCGAAACTCTCGTCGAGGTAGTTGACGATGGCCTCGGTCTCGAACAGTGCGATGTCGCCGTCCTGCAGCGCCGGTATGCGGCCGAACGGATGCAGCGCCAGGATCTCCGGCGTATGCGGCTCGCAGTTGCGCATCGTGTAGGCGACGGCCTTCTCGGCCAGCGCCATGCGCACGGTGCGTGTATAGGTGCTGCGCGGGTCGCCGAGCAAGGTGATGGTGCCGGCGCTGCCTTCGGGGTCGAGCGCATCGCTGAGCCGGTTGAAGCTCGAGCTCCAGCCCTGGTGGTGACCTTCGCGTGCTGCCGCGGCCGGGAAACCGCTATGTGTCATGTGCAGTTCGGTTCCGCCGTCCTTGTCCAGCAGTTCGATTTCGACCAGCGTCTCCACGCCGGGCATGGGGTTGTTTTCCCCTTTCCATTGCCAGGTGTAGGCCAGGCTGGACGGACTTTGCAGTTCGGTGAAGCGCCCGCCGACGACGAACAGGCTGCCGTCGCGCCCCTGCATCTCGACCTGCCATGCGCCGTTGGGTTCTGCCGTCACCTGGGCGGCGCTGACGCGCATGCCGCGCGGACCCATCCATGACGCCAGCCCGGCTTCTGTCGTCATGGCGGCAAAGACCTTGTCGCGGGGTGCCCGGATGAAGCGGGCCATCTGCAGTGTGAATCGTTCGGGTGCGCTCATGGTTTTTTCCTCGGGTGGTGGGTTGGCGGACGCCGCCGGCGTGTGGTGCCGGCAGGTGGTTTCGGTGTGGATTCCGTAGGGGTTACGTCTGCTGTCGGCCTGGCGCTGGACGCCGGATCGCTGCCGATGCCTGGTTGCTCGAGCACCTCGACCAGGCGGTCCAGGCTGCCCTCCCAGAACACCCGGTATTGCTCGAGCCAGTTCGTGGCCACTTGTAATCCGGGTGCCTGCAGTCGGCAGATGCGCCACTGCGCATCGACCTCGCGTGCGATCAGGCCGGCGTTCTCCAGTACCCGCAAGTGACGCGAGATCGCCGGGCCCGAGATCGGGAACGGCTTGACCAGTTCGCCGACCGGCGCGTCGCCCTGCGCCAGGCGGGCCAGGATGGCGCGCCGGGTCGGGTCGGCGAGTGCCGCGAAGGTGGCGCTCAGGGTATCGTTGGAAGGCTGGGACATCGTCGCATTTAACCAATATGTTAAATAACTGTCAAGACTTGCCGGCGAGCCCGGCTTGCGCGATGCATGGCCAGCACCACGTGATCGTCTTTCGCGCTGCGAAAACCCGGGCGGCATCTTTTTTTCATGGCCTGGCCGTAGCCGGGCACTGGGCTGCGCTCGCCTCGCACCTGGCTGCCGGCATACCCGTCGACATCCGCGAC
>JBFJZP010000372.1:0-3979 GCA_041622095.1 Burkholderiaceae bacterium
CCCTGGTGGCAGCGCTGGCATTGGCCACAGGGGCGGCGGTGGCGCAGACCGGCCTGATCGCCTTTGTCGGCCTGGCGGCGCCGCATCTGGTGCGCTCGCTGGTACGCGGGACCCATCGCATGTTTTTGCTCGCGGCCAGCCTGATGGGCGGTGTATTGCTGCTGGCAGCCGACACCTTGGCGCGCTGGCTGATCGCCCCGCAGGAGCTGCCGGTCGGCGTGTTGACTGCCGTGCTCGGTGGCGGCTACCTGTTGTGGCTGATGAACCGGCGCGGCGAGATGGGGCGGGCCACATGACGCCGGCCGCATCCGATGCGGTGGCGATCCGGGCCCGGGGCATCCATGCCAGCCTGGGCGGCACGCCGGTTTTGCATGGCATCGACCTGGACTTGCCACGTGGCCGCTGGACCAGCGTGGTCGGGCCCAACGGCGCCGGCAAGTCGACCTTGCTCAAGGCACTGGCCCAGCTGATTCCGCACCAGGGCACGGTCGAATTGCTCGGTCAGCCGATGGGTGGGCTGCCGGCGCGTTCGCGTGCGCAGCAACTGGCCTGGCTCGGGCAGAACGAGTCCAGCAGCGATGACCTGAGTGTCTGGGATGTCGCAATGCTCGGACGCTTGCCGCACCAGGCCTGGCTGGCGGCGCCGAGTGTGGCCGACCACCAGGCGGTGGAGCAGGCCTTGCATGCCACCCAGGCCTGGGATTGGCGCGATCGGCCGCTGGGGCAGTTGTCCGGTGGTGAACGCCAGCGGGTGCTGCTGGCGCGAGCGCTGGCGGTGCAGGCCGATGTGTTGCTGATGGACGAGCCCCTGGCCAATCTCGATCCGCCCCACCAGGCCGACTGGCTGGAGGTGGTGCGCGGCTTGCTGGGGCAAGGCCGCACCGTGATCAGCGTGTTGCACGAGATCTCGTTTGCGCTGCATGCCGACACCTTGCTGATCGTCGCCAATGGCAGGGTGACGCACCATGGCGCATGTGACGATGCGGCGACCCACCGCCAGCTGGAGCGGGTGTTCGACCAGCGCATCGCCATCGTGCCGGTGGCCGGGCAATGGGTGGCTTTGGCGCGCAGCGCGCGGGATATGTCGACGACCGGTGGCCTGCACGCAGCGGGGGCGGCATGAATCCCGCCGCGCCGTTTTCAGAGGGCTTGGCGCAGGCGCCGCAGCACGCTGGAACGCCAGCGCGGGGCAGGGCGATGCGTGGTTCCGGACCGGCACGCCAGGGGGCCCGGGTCGTGATGGTGCTGGGCACCAGCAGTGGCGCCGGCAAGAGCTGGCTTGCCACCGCCTTGTGCCGCTGGTATGCGCGCCAGGGGCTGCGGGTGGCGCCGTTCAAGGCGCAGAACATGAGCAACAACGCACGTGTCGTGGCGGCGGCGGGCGATGCGGCGCCGGCCGGCGAGATCGGCAGCGCCCAGTATTTCCAGGCGCTGGCGGCGCGTGCCAGGCCGGACGTGCGCATGAACCCCTTGCTGCTCAAGCCGGAGCGCGACACCCACAGCCAGGTGGTGCTGCTCGGCCAGGTGCATGCGGAACTGACGGCCAGCAGCTGGCGCGGGCGCAGTGCGCGGGTCTGGCCATGGATCGAACAGGCGCTGGACGACTTGTGCGCGTCGCATGATGTGGTGGTGATCGAGGGGGCTGGTTCACCGGCGGAAATCAACCTGATGGACAGCGACATCGTCAACATGCGCGTCGCACGCCATGCCAACGCTGCCTGCCTGCTGGTCAGCGACATCGACCGTGGGGGCGCCTTCGCCCATTTGTACGGCACCTGGGCCTTGTTGCCCGAAACCGACCGCGCCTTGCTGCAGGGATTCGTGCTCAACCGCTTTCGCGGCGACCCGGCCTTGCTGGAGCCGGGACCACGCATGCTGCAGGAGCGCACCGGCGTGCCGACACTGGCCACCTTGCCGATGTGGTGGCATCACGGCCTGCCGGAGGAAGACGGGGTGTTCGACGAACGCAGCCTGCAGGCCGGGCCGGTGACGACACGGATCGCGGTGCTGGCGTTCCCGCATATCAGCAACCTGGACGAGTTCCAGCCGCTGCGCAACATCCCGGGCGTGCAATTGCTCTGGGTACGCAGCCCGGTGCAACTGGCGGGTTGGGGTGCGCGCGACTGGATCATCCTGCCAGGCTCCAAGAGCACCAGTGCCGACCTGGCCTGGTTGCGGGCGCAAGGGCTGGACCAGGCGCTGGTGCAACACGCGAACGCCGGTGGCCCGGTACTGGGTATCTGCGGCGGCCTGCAGATGCTGGGCGAGGCCTTGATCGATCCGCATGGCATCGACGGCAACGGACCCGGCCTGGGCTTGTTGCCACTGGTGACGGTGTTCGCGCCGGACAAGACGGTGTGCGCTACCGAGGCCGGTTTCGGCCACGTGAGCGGCAGTTGGCAGGCCTTGTCCGGATTGGCGGTGCAGGGTTACGAGATCCACCATGGCCAGACCCGGCAACAGGTGGCGATGGCGGCGGCCGGCGACCTGGCCCGCGTCGTGATGGCGCCGGAACTGGGCTGGCAAAATGGCGCTGGCAACGTATTGGGGGTCTACCTGCATGGCTTGTTCGAGAACCCCACCGTGCTCAGTGCATTGTTCGGTGCCAGCACGCCGACACTGGAGACGGTGTTCGATGGGCTGGCCGATTTCGTCGCGTGCCATTTCGAGCCCGGTGCGCTGGCCCGCCTGATCCGTTGATGCTTGACCGTTCCAGTCTTATATTGCGCCGCGTATGACTCCCAGATCCGATCCCCGTCGCCAACGCGACAGCCGTCACGACACCGTACCCACGGTGCCGGACATCCGTAATGCAGCGCTCAGCGACTTGTTGCAGCAACACCTCGACCAGAAGACCAAGCCGCTGGGCTCGCTCGGTCGCCTGGAGTCGCTGGCCCGTCGGCTGGGCGAAATTCTTGGACAGCCGCAGCCGCGGCTGGAGCAACCGCAGTTGCTGGTGTTTGCCGCCGACCATGGGCTGGCGCAGCGGGGCGTGTCCGCCTACCCGAGTGATGTCACCTGGCAGATGGTGGAAAACTTCCTGGCCGGTGGCGCGGCGGTCAGCGTGCTGGCGCGTCAGCACGGCATCGATCTGACCGTCATCGACTGTGGCGTGGCCCATGATTTCGCGTCGCGACCGCCGCTGGCACCCGGTCGGCCGCAACTGCTGGTACGCAAGATTGCCCACGCCACCGCCGACAGTTCGGTGCAGCCGGCGATGACGCCGGACCAATGCCTGCAGGCGATCGCCAACGGCCGCGAAGTGGTCCGGTCCTTGCCCGGCAACGTGATCCTGCTCGGCGAGATGGGCATCGGCAACACATCGGCCGCGGCGATGCTGCTGGCCCGCCTGAGCGGACGCGACATTGCGGAGTGCACCGGCGCCGGTGCCGGCCTGGACGGCCCCGCCATCGAGCGCAAGACCGCATTGCTGGCGCAGGTTCTTGCGCGCCATGCCGATGCGGTCGAACCGCTGGCGGCACTGGCCGCGCTGGGCGGCTTCGAGATCGCGACCATGGTCGGTGCGATTCTGCAGGCGGCGCTGGAACGCCGCGTGGTGCTGGTTGACGGCTTCATCGTCGGCGCTGCGGTGCTGGTGGCGCAGGCCTTGCAGCCGGCGGTGTTGCAACGCTGTGTGTTTGCGCACCGTTCCGGCGAACGCGGGCATGCCGCGATGCTGCAGGACCTGGACGCGCAGCCCTTGCTCGACCTGCAGCTGCGCCTGGGCGAAGCCTCCGGCGCGGCGCTTGCCTGGCCGCTGCTGCAGTCGGCCTGCCTGTTGTTGTCCGAGATGGCCAGCTTTGCGTCGGCCGGCGTCGCGTCGTCGCGCCCCGTGCCACTGGCTTGATCCTGGTCCCGCTGCGCTGAGCTCCATGGTCGGATTCCTGCGCCACTATTTGCTGGCACTGCAGTTCTTCACCCGGGTGCCGGTGACCGGCCGGCTCGCGTTGTGGGTGGGTTACAGCCCGGAGATGCTGCG
>JBFJZP010000373.1:0-3978 GCA_041622095.1 Burkholderiaceae bacterium
CTAAGTCTTTCGTCGCGCTCGATGGCGCTGATCATTTGCTGAGCCAGTCGGAGGACGCGCAATATGCCGCCGACGTGATCGCGGCATGGGCCCGGCGTTACCTGATGGTCGGTCCGGATGCCGTGGCAAAAGGGGGGAGCGCCGGCCGCCCGGCATAGCTAGCCCGATACCAGCACAAGCCTGCGTGCCCCCGGCACTGGCGTGCCCGCCGTCGATATGCAGGCCGGGCGACCCAACACCCCACACATGCGTGGGAAAGCTCGCGCCCGGCATACTGTCCGCATGGCAACGACATCCGATACCGAGCCCCTGGTCGACATCCGTCATCTGTCCCTGGCCTACCAGCTGGGCACGTCGCGCATCGATGTGCTGCGCGAGGTGGACCTGCGCATCGAGGCTGGCGAACGCGTGGCCATTGCCGGGCCGTCGGGTTCGGGCAAGACCTCGCTGCTGCTGTTGCTGTCCGGCCTGGAAAAGCCGGTGGCCGGCAGCATCCGCGTCGCCGGGACCGACCTGTCCAGGCTCGATGCCAACGGCCTGGCCGACCTGCGCCGCGCGGACATCGGCATCGTATTCCAGTCTTTTCATTTGTTGCCCAGCCTGAGCGCGCTCGACAACGTGGCGCTGCCGCTGCAGCTGGCCGACCAGCAGGACGCGCATGCCCGCGCCGAGGCGCAGCTGCGCCGGGTCGGCCTGGGCGCGCGCATGGACCATTACCCGAGCCAGCTCTCCGGCGGGGAGCAGCAGCGTGTGGCGATCGCGCGCGCCTTGGTGCACCGGCCCCGGCTGCTGCTGGCCGACGAGCCGACCGGCAACCTGGACGACCACACGGCCGAGGCGATACGCGGCCTGTTGTTCGAGCTCAACCGCGAGTCGGGCACGACGCTGGTGCTGGTCACGCACGACATGGACTTCGCGGCCCGTTGCGACCGTGTCCTGCGTCTGCACGACGGACAACTGCACGAATCGCCTGCGGTGGCGGTGCCGGCCGATGCGCTTCCTGCTTGACCTGGCCTGGCGCGATCTGCGCGCCAGCGGCCGTCACCTGTGGATCTTCTGTGTCTGCCTGGTGCTGGGCGTGGCGCTGGTGGCCGCGGGTGGTGGTTTGTACCGCCAGGTATCGGACGCGCTGCGCGCCGACGCGCGGCTGCTGTTCGGCGGCGATGTCGAGGTCGAAAACAAACAGCCGCTGGCCCCAGAGGTGCTGCAGTGGATGGGGCAGCGCGGCCGGGTATCGCGCCTGGTCGAGATGCGCACGATGCTGGTCGCACCCGATGGTCGCGCCCAGCTGATCGAGTTACAGAGCGCGGACGATCAGTACCCGCTGGTGGGTGAGGTGGAACTGGAGCCTGCTGGCGCCTTGGCCGACGCGCTGGGCCAGCGCGACGGGGTGTGGGGTGCCGCGGTCGACGGCGCATTGGCCACCCGGCTCGGCCTGCGCGTGGGCGATCGGCTGCGTGTCGGCGACCTGAGCCTGGAACTGCGCGCCCGGGTCCTGCGCCAGCCCGACCGCAGCCTGCGTGCCAATTGGAGCGGCGCACCGGTGCTGGTGGCCGATGGGGCGCTGCAGGCAACCGGCCTGGTGCAGCCGCTGAGCCGGGTCGAATACCAGTACCGGGTGCGCACCGACATGGCGCCCGCCGCCTGGCGTGACGCCTTCGTTGCGGCGTTCCCCTTGCTCGAGGCGGAGGTGCGTACCTTCGAGGAGCGCAGTGCGCGCATGGCCGAGGTGCTGGGCCAGATCGGCTCCGGCTTGCTGCTGATCGGTTTTTCCGCGTTGTTCATCGGCGGCCTGGGTGTTTACAACAGCGTGCAGGCTTATCTGCAGGGCAAGCTGGGCACGCTGGCTACCTTGCGTGCGCTGGGCCTGCGCGATGGCCGGCTTGCGGCGCTGGTGTTGCTGCAAATCCTGATGCTGGCGCTCCTGTCCAGCCTGGCCGGCGTGGTCGCGGGCAATCTGCTCGCCGTCGCCGGTGCCCTGGCGGCGGCGCAGAACCTGCCGCTGGCGCCACTGCTGGCGTCGCTCTGGCTACCCTCGACCGTGGCGCTGGTATTCGGCGTATTGACCGCGCTGGCGTTTGCGATGCCCGCCTTGGGCCGGGCCTTGTCGGTGTCGCCGGCGGCGCTGTTTCGCGGCATCGATGGCACCGTGCTGCGCACGCCCCGGCGCGCCTGGTTGCTGACCGGCCTGATCGCGGCGGTGGTGGTGGCGCTCGTGGTCGGCAGCCTGCCGGATCCGCGTTTCGGGCTGGCCTTCGTGGCTGCCACCGCGCTGGTGCTGCTGGTGCTGGAGGCGTTGACGCGGGCACTGCGCCGGCTGGCCCGGCATCTGCTGGCCCGCCGCGACTTGCGGCTGGTGTTGTCTGCGCGGCTGGCCCTGGCGGGACTGCAGCGGGCTGAGTCGCCGCTGCGCGCCGCACTGCTGTCGCTGGGCGCAGCGTTGACGCTGCTGGTGGCCTGTACGCTGGTGGTCGCCGCCTTGCTGCGCGCAGTCAACGAAACCGTGCCTGCCAACGCGCCCGCGCTGGTGTTGTACGACGTGCAGTCGGACCAGCTCGATCTGCTGCGCGACACCATGCAGGCTTCGCCGAGCCTGCAGCGGCTGCAGACGGCGCCGCTGGTGCTGGGGCGGCTGATTGCGGTCAACGGCGAGATGCTGCGCGACAGCAATGACGGCGAACGGGTGCGCGAGGCGCGCGATGAACAGAAACTCAGCAACCGGGCCGGCAACATCGACGACGTGGTGCTGGCCGACGGCGCCTGGTGGAGCGCCAACTACCAGGGGCCGCCGCTGGTGGCAATGGAGGACCGCGAGGCGGGACAACTCGGCCTGCAGGTCGGGGACCGCCTGCGCTTCGAGATCCTGGGCACGCCGGTGGACGCGCAACTGGCCGCGATCTACAGCCAGCGCCGCATGCAGGCGCGGCTGTGGCTGGAGGCGATTTTCAGCGACGGTGTGCTGGATCCGTTCATCACGCGCCATGTCGGCGCCGCCTACCTCGCGCCGGACGAGGCCTTGCAGGCGCAGGACCGGCTGGCGGCGGTGGCGCCCAACATCGCCAGCGTGCGTACCGAGTCGCTGCTGCGCGAGACGCGTGTGTTGATGGCGCGTGCCAGCGGTGGCCTGGCGCTGGTGGCCGGTGTGTGCCTGGCCGCCAGCCTGCTGGTACTCGCCGGCGTCGTCGCTGCCAGCCGTGCGCGCCAGGTCTACGATGCCACCGTCATGCACGCGCTGGGCGCTCGGCCGTCCGTGTTGCGCCAGGTGCTGTATTGGGAATATGCACTGCTGGCACTGGTGACGGCCGGTTTTGCGATGCTGGCGGGCAGCACGCTGGCCGCCGGATTGCTGCGCTGGCAGCTCGACCTGGAGCTGGCCGGCCTGTACTGGACCGGTGCGGTGACGGCGGTGGGTGTCAGTGCGGTGAGCCTCGGGTTGGGGGCGCGCTACCTGCTGGGGCAGATGCGGTTGAATCCGGCCTTGTTGTTGCGCAGCGGAGCCTGAGCCGTCGTGTCGGGCCCGGTCCGAACCGGTTCGGTGGCCTGCTGGATCGCGATGCCACCGCGCCCCGGTCGGGCAGGCGGCACCGGTCTGCGTGACCCGTCTCGGATTGACGCGGCGGCTACGGCTGCCGATACTGCACACAACACGCGGCATCGACAGGAGGTGGCACCATGGAACCCGAATTGACTTGGCTGGTCTGGTCGGTCGCCCTGGCATTCGTCCAGGTGCTGGTGGCAACGAGTGGTGCTGCCCTGCAGGTCGGCTTGCCGACGCTGGCAGCGAACAGGGAGAACATGCCGGCGTGCACTGGCTGGGTCGGACGCATGCAGCGCGGGCACCGCAACATGCTCGAGAGCTTGCCGCTGTTCGCCGCGCTGGTGCTGGTTGCCGTCGTCAGCGGCAACAACAACGCGACGACGCTGCTCGGCGCCCAGATCTTCTTCTGGGCCCGTCTGGTCTATGTATTCGTATACGGC
>JBFJZP010000374.1:0-3973 GCA_041622095.1 Burkholderiaceae bacterium
GCACATCGGCGCGGGTCTGCTCCGAGGCCAGGGTGTCGCCCACGGCCTTGCGGCCGAGATGGTTCAGGTGCGCTTCGAGCACATCCTGCGGGGTGATGACCAGCGTGAGACACATCAGCGTGTCTTCGGGCATCTGGTCGAACAGCGCATTGATCGCGTCGCCCTTGCGGGTTTCGCCAGTGACGTGGCCGGTCGACGGCGGGGTGCGCAGGCGATCGACGGCGATCGCGCGGTGCGGCATCCCGTCGAAGTACCACAAGCCCTGAGCGGCATCCGAGCGCGGCTGGCCGAAGAACAAGCGCTGGCTGAAATCCGTGCCGCTGGCTAGCTCAATCTCGCCGGGCTCCTGTTCGTCCGGGTAGCGGGTCAGGGCATAGAACCGCTCGCGGTCTGCGGCGGCGGGGCCGAGCAGGGTTGGATTGGGATTGAACCAGCGCAGCAACCAGGCGTGGATGTCTGCCGCGCCAAGGCGTTGGGCGCGCACGCCGGCATGGGCCAGCCCGCCGACGAGGCGGTCGCAGACCCGGTTGAGGGCCTGCTCGGGCGATTGCCCGCGGCGCTGTGGGGCCTGGTCGACACGGCGGTAGACGACCAGCCGCGTGCGCCGCACCTGGCCGCGCCAGGGCAGGCGGGTGACGGTGCTGTCCTCGAACAGCCCACCTGGCTTGGCGATGGCCTGCAGGTGATGGGCGAAGAAGCGCAGGTAGAACTCAGTGAAGGAGGTGCCTTGGGCGCGGGGCTGGATGTAGCCGCGCAGCTCATCGAGGTAGCGATCCCAGCTGGTGTCGTCCTGGGCGTAGAGCTGCACGACCCAGGGGTTGTCCTCCAGTTCGTCGAATGAGTCCTGCAGCACGTTCTCCAGCGTGTCGCGGACCTGCAGCAGCCAGTCGGGTTCACGTCCCTCGGTGCCGACCGGGAGCAGCTCGTAGAAGGCTGCGACCGAGGTGCCATCATCGAGCAGCATGCACTGCGATTGGGGCAGGTACTCGGCCCACGGCAGTAGATCGACGAACGAGGGGGCGACGGCGTACAGCGCCTGCTCGTCTGCCTGGGTTGCGGGCCGGCGCTGTCGAGGCGCGGTGCCGGGTTCGGGAATGCCATGGGCTTGCAACTCGGCGAGGTGGCGCGTCCAGGCGTCCGTAGATGGCACGGGTTCCTCGGCCTGGGGCCGGCGCTTGAGCAGAGGCCAGGTCATCAGTAGTCCTCCACCCGTTCGCCAGGCAGGGCGTACTGCACACGCTGGTACAGGGGGAACAGGGTGGTGTAGCCGGGCACCGGCACCGGGTCGCTGCCGGCCAGATGCGGGAACACATACATCAGCAGATCGGGATTGGGCAGCCGGTGGAACTGCCGGTAGATTTCGTTGGCCGCCGTGCGCGTGTAGCGTGCCTGCACGCTCGGCGCGGCCTGCACGTCGGCCTCGGTCAGCGGCCGGCGCAGGGCCTGGCGTGCGTCGAGCAACTGCCGGGCCGCCGGACCACCGCCCGCGCTGCCGCCGGTTTCGACGTTCCAGATGTCGAGCATGGTCCTGTCGTCGTGTGGCAGCAGGTCCTCCTTGCTGGTGGCGCAGCCAGCGCACACGGTGGCAATGGCCAGCAGTGCCAGGCCGTTAGTCCAGATCCTGCGCATGGGGCAGCCCTCCAAGGCGGTGATCGACGCGGCGACCTTTCGGGTCGTAGTCGATGGTCAGGGGTTCTTCGAGATGCACGGCCACTTTTGCCCCGGGCTTGACGTAGACCGCTGCGAACGCCTGCCCGTACAGCTTGTTGACCCAGGCGGACATGTCCTGCACACCACCGGCGAGGATGCGGCCCATGGCTTCGTTTGCGCCGATTCCCACGGTGCCGACAGAGCCGTCGCTGCTCATGTAGGAGACCTGGCCACTGTCGGAGTCGATCAACGAGGCGACGCCGGCACCGGCGGCGGTGATCAGGGCCTGGGTGCCGAGGTACTGCTGGGCGTTGCTGCGCCGTTGGCCGCTGACGCAGGGGATGCCATAGGGGTCGCTGATCCAGCCCAGGCCGTCCTGGGTGTTGTTGCCGCTGTTGTTCTGTTGGCGGTTTGCACCGCGTTGACCGTCTTCTGGAATGGTGCGAATGGTGCCGTCCTCGAAGACGAAGGTGACCGAACGGATCTGCCCGCGCACGCAGGACAGGGTCCAGTCGCCCGAGGCGGTGCCGCTGATGACGGCACCGGCCACGTCGGGAATGTCGATGCCGTTCGCCGTGAGGTTGTCCCGTCCGATCAAGACTTTGAATGGGTAGGGATCGTTGACGGTGCCATCGATCGGCACGCGGCCGATCAGGGCCGTCATGGTGATAGAGCCCATCAGCGTGGCGTTGCTCGGCACGGTGTAGACGGCCGTCGTCTCCGCTACACCCGCCGCGCGACGGCCGGCGTCGACGGCGGAGGTGGCCTTGGTTTCGAGCGTCTTTTGCCCCGGCCCGAAGCGGGTCGGGAAGCTGAAGCTACCGGCATTGCCGGAGGTGCGCTGCTTGCCGTCGTCGCGCCGGTCGTCCGGCTCGACCCAGCGCAGCGCGTCGCCAGCCAGGTCGTCGCCCGGTTCAAGGCCCAGGCCCACCGGCAGATCGGCGGGGTCATCCTTGCCGATGTTGTCGAGGCGCTGCTGCAACTGTTGCAGCAGGCCCTGGGTTTGCTGTCGTTCGCTGGCGACCTGTTCGCGGTCCTGGTGCAGCTGGCTGCGTTCGCTTTCGAGCGCGCTCTGGATGCGCCGGTCGATGGCACCTTCGCGTTGCCGCAGCCGTTGGTTCTCTTCGCGCTGGGTCTTGTTGTCGCTCAGTGCGGTCTGCAACTCGGTGCGCAGTTGGCGGACCTGGGCGACTAAGGTCGCCACGGTGTCGCGTGGGGTGTCGCCGTCGATGCCAAGCGCCTTGGCTTCCTCGGGTGTCAGGCGGCTGTCGGCCTCCTGTGGGGTAGGGGTGTCGCTATTGCTGGAGAACAGCTTGACGCCAACGAACACCAGCAACAGTGCCATCGGGATCATCAACCACTTCAGCAGACCGTTACTGTGCATCGCGGCCTCCGCCATCGGAGCCGGTTGCTTTCGGTGCCGGCAGGTTGAGAGAGGCATCAACGGGCGCGATGGTCGGCAGCAGAGCTTGCCCCAGCCCATGCCCATGGGTGACGAGGTAGACGACGGTGGTGTCGTCCGGCGTGCCGCTCGGACCCAGGGTCGAATGCTGGAAGGTCGCGGTGAGGAAGTGGCCCTGCAGCGCGCGCGGATCCAGGTCGAGCCAGCGCGCGGCGCGGTTGCGCAGGCGCACGGCGCTGACCCACAGGTTGTCCAGACGCCAGGCCGCCAGCGCTTGGGCCTGCACCGGAAGCATCGGCAGCAGGGTGTCCAGCGGCAGGTCACGGCGCAGAGTGGCGCGGGTGACGCCCGGCACGGGTTCGACGGTGCGCAGCGGTGCGTAGAGGTTCTGTGCCGCGTAGCGGGTCAGGATGACGGGCTGCGGTGTCTCGCGCACGGGCTGGGCAGCCGCGGCGCTGTCGTTGCCTGCTCCGCTTGCATCAGTGCGTGTGGCGGGTGATGCGGTCTCGATGATGCGCACCGGCTCCAGGGGCGGCTGGCCCTCTTGAGCCGGATCGGCGGCGATGTCAAGCAGGAGCACGGTGCCGGTATCGGCGTCCTGCAGGTGCAGTCGTGTCGGCTCGATTGGTTCGCTGGCCAGCAAGTAGAGGGCGCCGGCGGCGCTCTGCACGCGCAGGCGGCTGCCGACCGATGCAGGTACGCCAACGCGGATATTGCGATCGACGAACAGGATGCGTTCCTGGCCGACCACGAGCGGTACGGCAAGCGGTAGGCGTTCCCAGCGCAGGATCTCCACCGCTTGCGCGATGGGCGTTGCCAGCATGGCCAGCGCGCCCAGCCAGATGAGAGCTCGATGTTTCATGGCGTTTCTCCTTGCTGCCCCAGGCCGCTGCGGTCGCGTGTCTCTGGTGCGGGAATGGC
>JBFJZP010000375.1:0-3940 GCA_041622095.1 Burkholderiaceae bacterium
ATGGGGCCGTGGCCGGGTGCGGATGTGCGGAAGGATTCCGTTGCCGAACCACAGGCCGCGCTGCTGCGCAGGCGGCCGCTGCCCGGCTGGACCTGTGCCGAGCGGCCGTGCGATGCAGGGCGAAACCTCCTGGTAGACAATGGCGATCGCCGGCGGCACGCATCTGACCGTGGTCGAACCGCACCTCCTGCGACATCAACCGCCGACCACCAGGAGCGCGGCTCACCAACTGTCAGGATCCGAAGCCATGAACCCATCCATCCCATCCACCGCGCTGCAACTGCGCTCGCGCGTGCAGGCCGACGGCAGCCTGCAGATCAGCCTGGAGCCCACGCCCGTTCCCGTGCCAGGGCCTGACGAGGTGTTGATCCAGGTGCAGGCAACACCGATCAACCCGTCGGACATCGGCCTGCTGTTCGGACCGGCAGACCTGTCCACCGTGAAGGTGGCTGGCAGTGCGGACCGGCCGCTGGTCACCGCCAGCATCCCGGAACGCGCCATGCCCGGCCTGGCCGCACGCGTGGGGCAGAGCATGCCGGTGGGCAACGAAGGTGCCGGCATGGTGGTCGCCGCCGGCGCCGCGCCCGCCGCGCAGGCCTTGGTGGGCCGCACGGTGGCGGTGATCGGCGGGGCGATGTACGCGCAGTACCGGGCCATGCCAGCGGCGCAGTGCCTGCCGCTGCCGGCCGGCACGACGGCGGCCGAAGGCGCATCGTGTTTCGTCAACCCGCTCACCGCGCTGGGCATGGTCGAGACCATGAAGCGCGAAGGCCACACGGCCCTGGTGCACACTGCCGCCGCCAGCAACCTGGGCCAGATGCTCAACCGGGTCTGCCAGAAGGATGGCATCGACCTCGTCAACATCGTGCGCAAGCCCGAGCAGGCGGCGCTGCTGCGCGGCATCGGCGCAAAGCATGTGTGCGACAGCAGTGCGCCCGGATTCATGGACGAACTGACCGACGCGCTGGCGAGCACGGGTGCCACGATCGCGTTCGACGCCACCGGCGGCGGCACGCTGGCCGGGCAGATCCTGCAATGCATGGAGGCCGCCATCAACCGCAAGGCCGAGCAATACAGCCGCTACGGCTCCGCGGTGCACAAGCAGGTCTATCTTTATGGCGGCCTGGACACGCGCCCGACCGAAATCCGGCGCACCTTCGGCATGGCCTGGGGCGTGGGAGGCTGGCTGCTGTTTCCCTTCCTGCAGAAGATCGGGCCTGCCGCGACACAGGCGCTGCGCGAACGCGTGGCGGCTGAACTCAAGACCACGTTCGCCAGCCACTACGCACGCACGGTCTCGCTGGCCGGCGCGTTGGGCGCGGACGCCATTGCCTTGTACGGGCAGCGCAATACGGGTGCGAAGGTGTTGATCGATCCTTCGATGTGATGGGCACGATGCGCGGGGAGGGCGGGGCGTCGGCGCTTCGTGCACGCGCGAGCAACGGCGGCTGCCGACCACTCGCGGGTCCGACCGTCGTTCGACACGAATGGCGGTTCAGCGTCCCTTGCGCGCCCGCATGGCCTGTGCCACTGCGTCGAGGTCGCGCTGGATCGTGTGCGCCAGCGATTGGTTCAGGTAGGCCGCCACGGCCGCGTGCGCCTGCGCAACGGCATCGCCATCGCGGATGTCGTTCTTGTCCGCGCGCCAGTCGAAACTGGCCCGCTCGGAGTCGACCGCCGCCAGCAGTTGGGCCGCGCTCAGGGGCGCCACATTCCGTGCGTTGCGATCGGCCACCAGCATCAGCGCCCGGTATACGCTGGCGATGGCCAGCAGGATCCGCCAGAACACCGGCCGGGACCGCGGATGAAGGTCGGCCACCAGATACGCGATGCGCTCGAACGCCTGCCGAGTGGGCCCGTCCTGGAGGGTCCGCGCGTTCTCGAATTCCAGGAAAGCCATCACGCGCGGCGCGGCGCCGCTTTCGCGCACCAGCAAGGACTCGATGGCGTTGTCGAGGATGCCGCGCGGAACACCTTGTTGCCAGTAGACGGCCGGCTGCGTCTGCTTCAGCGATGGGGCACGCTCGTCGTGCGGTTCGTACGCGAGCGGTGTCGCGCCAGCCCGCGCCAGGTCGAAATCATCGCCGATCGCCCGTCCCGCCTGGCGCGCCAACCCGTACATGAGCCGGATCTCGGGCTCGAGCGAAAGGTCGAACTGCGTCAACCGATGCTGCAGGAGCCTGAGCGTCGCCAGCGGGGCCAGCAGCCGGTATTCGGTCGATAGCCGGTCATGCCGGTAGCGCTTGGCCGTGAGCCATGAGTCCGGACCGTCGAGATTGCCCTGCGACGCTGCGCCATGGACATCGTGGACATGCGACATGGCCGCTGTCTGCGCGTGCGAAGCCGGTTGTTGGCCAGCGCGATGACGGTGCGCAGCGCCGGGTGTGCCGAGGCCTGGTTCCGGACGGCAACGACGAGGGTGCTCATGGCGAACCTCCTTGCGGAGCATGGCCGCAGTTGCAATCCAGGCACCGGGAGGCGGCGGCATGTTGATGTAAATCAATGCTTGTCGAGCCCCTCGGGCACATGCTGTCAAGACCGCATCTTTCAGGAATTCCCATGAAGTTCGCGCTGGCCGTCCTCGGAAGTTCTCTCGCCCTCGCCGGCTGCACCACCAGCCCCAAGCCGGAAGACCACGCGGCGCATCACCCGCCGGGTGCCGCCGCTGCGGCGCCTGCCGCTCCGACCCCTGGCCAGATGGACTCGATGATGAAGTCGATGCAGGAGATGCATGACAAGATGATGGCTGCCAAGACGCCGGAGGAGCGGGCCAAGCTGATGCAGGAGCACATGAAGCTGATGCAAGAGGGCATGGCGATGATGGGTCAGATGCGCGGCGGCAAGGGCAGCATGGGCATGGGTGGCGGCATGTCGATGGGCCCGGAGATGATGGGCAAGCGCATGGACATGATGGAAATGATGATGAAGATGATGGTGGACCGCGAGGCGATGAAACCCCCGCCCGCAAAGTAGCCCGGGGAGCATCAGCATGGACCAACTGCACAACGAGCCACCCTCGTTCTGGCGTTCTCCTGCCGGCTGGGCACTGGCCTTGGTCGTTGCCGTCGGCGGCTTCTACCTGGTCACCGAGCACACCGCGCATCTCTTTGGCGCACTTCCGTACCTCTTCCTCCTTGCCTGCCCGCTGATGCACGTCTTCATGCACCGTGGCCACGGGCACAAGGGACACGACCACGGCCAGCACAGGAGCAGCGACGATGAATAGCGCCGGCAGTGACTACGGCCTGTGGGGCCTGGTGGCCGTCAACAGCATCGTCTTCATCGGTTTCGCCTACAGCTTCTTCAAGCCGGTCAACCTGCGCGACTGGCGCAGCTTCGGGGCCTACAGCGCCTTCATCGTAGCGCTGTTCGCGGAGATGTACGGCTTCCCGCTGACCATCTACCTGCTTTCCGGCTGGCTGGGCACGAAGTTCCCGAACGTCGACCTGTTCGGGCACGAGGCGGGTCACCTGTGGTGGCTCGTGACGGGCCAGCAAGGCAACCCGCACTTTGGCGTCCTGCACCTGCTCAGCTTCGTGTTCCTGTTCGCAGGGTTCACCCTGCTGTCGAAGGCGTGGCACGTGCTTTATCACGCGCAGCGTCGCCACGACCTGGCGCAGGCGGGGCCGTACCGCCACGTGCGCCATCCGCAGTACATCGGATTCGTGGCCATCATGTTCGGCTTCCTGCTCCAGTGGCCGACGCTGCTGACGCTGGTGATGTTCCCGGTGCTGGTGCTGATGTACGTGCGGCTCGCCATCGCCGAGGAGCGCGACTCCGAGCAGGCTTTTGGCGAAAGGTGGCGCGCGTACGCCGCGGCCACGCCGCGCTTCATCCCGCACTTCGGCAAGGACAAACGTGCGCGGCCGGTCAACAGCCATTAAAGGGGCGGAGCTCGCCTCCGCACTCGGGGCCATCGTTCTCGGCGCTGGCCTCGCGC
>JBFJZP010000376.1:0-3924 GCA_041622095.1 Burkholderiaceae bacterium
GACATCACCTGCTCGACGCCATTGCCCGATACCGGGTCAAAAGCGCCATGCAGGCGCAAGGTATTGCCTGGAATGAAGTTCGGCACGAACAGCGGCAGGCCCTGGATATGGTCCCAGTGCGAGTGCGTGATCAGGATGTTGGCCGTCAGCGGCATCTCGGCCAGCAGTGCATGGGAAAGTGGAAAGATGCCGGTGCCGGCATCGATGATGATCAACTCGTTGTTGTCGGTACGCACTTCGATGCAGGTGGTGTTGCCTCCGTAACGAACGGTCTTGGGGCCGGGTGAGGCGATCGAGCCGCGCACGCCCCAGAATCGGATCTTCATGCCTGGATCTCCAGCAAAGCGGACAGTTGCGCCGGCGCGGGGCCGGCACGCGTAGCAGCGACGATAGCATCTTGGCGGCGCCGCCTCTAACGGCCTGGCGGCCCGACGCCGGCTCAGCGCTGCAGGCGGCCCAGGTCGAAGCCCTGCATGTCGAGTTCTGCGGCATTGCCGGCGATCTGGTCCGCCAGCGCACGCGCGGATCCGCAGGCCAGGGTCCAGCCGCTGGAACCGTGGCCGAGGTTGAGCCACAGCCCTGGCGCGCCACCGGCGCAGACCAGGGGCGGGCCGTCCGGCAACATCGGGCGGGCGCCTTTCCATTCCTGGATGCCACTGCTGCGGCTGGCTGCGCCCGGAAACCAGTCCTGCAGCACCTTGTACAGGGTACGCAATGCGGCGACCTGCTTGTCCGATGCGCGACCGCCAAGCTCGGCGACGCCAGCGACGCGGATGCGGTTGCCCAGGCGTGCGATGGCCACCTTGTAATGTTCGTCCATCACCGCGCTGCGCGGCGCGTTCAGCGGCTCCTTGATCGTCGCGCTGAGCGAATAACCGTAGACCGGCACCAGCGGCAGCGTGACGCCGACCGGCTTGAGCAATCGGGCCGATTCCACGCCGGCACACATCACCACCGCATCGAAGTCGGTCGCGGCCGGTTCGCCCTGTACCAGCACCGCCGCTGGTGAGCCGGTGGCGATGGCGCGCACCGCGGTGTTGAAGCGAAATTGCACACCCAGGCGCTGCGCCGCGTTCTTCAGCAAAAGCGCAAACTGGCGGCAGTTGCCGACCTCGTCATCGGGCAGCTGCACCGCGGCGACCATGCGGGTCTGCTCGTCCAGCGCCGGCTCGACCAGCCGGGCCTGGGTCGGCTCCAGCACCCGGAATGCGACGCCCGCGTCTCGCAGCACCTGCAGACCTGGCTGGACCATCTCGCGATCGCGTTCCGTGCGCAGCAGCACCAGATAGCCGTCGCTGCGGTCGTATTCGAGTCGCAGGTCGGCGCGAATCGCGTGCAGGCGGGCCCGGCTGTAGAAGGCCAGTCGGCGCATGTTCGCGCGGTTGACCATGTAGGTGTCGAGCTGGCAGGCGCGATACCATTTCCAGGCCCATTTCAGGTCGTCGGCGCTCAATGGCCAGGCCATGCGAATGCTGGCATGGCGTTGCCACCACTGGCCCAGGACCTTGCCCGGCATGCCGGGCGCCGCCCAGGGGGTCACGTAGCCGGGCGCAATGATGCCGGCGTTGGCAAAACTCGTTTCCTCGGCCGCCGCGCCGCGGCGCTCGAATACGGTCACGGCATGGCCGTCGCGGGCCAGTTCGTACGCGGTGGTGACGCCGACAATCCCGGCGCCAATGACAGCAATTTTCATGAATCCCTTTGATGCCGGTAGCCCGGCGGGCGCTGGGCCGCCGGTGGGCGTGAGCCGGGATTATCCGGCGTGCAGCAGTTGCTCGATCTGCAAGCCGATATTCAGCACCACATCGTCATGATGCGCGCCCTGCCAGACCATCAGCCCGACCGGCAATTCGTCCGCCTGGTGGCAGGGCAGGGACAAGGCGCAACCATCGAACATGTTGACCACGTTGGTGTTGCGCAGCAACAAGCCGTTGACCTGGAAGAACGCGTCGTCGCGTTCGGCGCCTGGCGCGATCGTGCGGATCGGCGGCGCCACCAGCGGCACTGTCGGAGACAACACCGCGTCATACGACTGCAGTCGCTGCGCGATGCGCGCGATCCAGTCGACACGGGCCTGCAGCAGGTCGATGTAGTCGGCAGCGCTCATCGCGGCGCCACGCCGGATGCGGGCCGCAACCCGCGGATCGAATTGGTCGCCGGCACGCTCCAGTTCCGCCCGGTGATAGGCAAAGCTCTCGGCGCCGGTGAATCCGCCATGTGCCATCAAGCCGGTCAGTTCGTCGAGTTCGGGCAGGTCGATCTCGGCGATCGACACCCCGCTGGCGCGCAGTTGCGCCAGCGTGCGTTGCCAGGCCCGGGCCACGGTCGGATCCAGTGCATCCTGCATCAGCTGGCGCACGACGGCAAGCCGGTAGGCCGGCAACGGCGCCATGCTGCGGGTCACGACGCGGGCCGCCAGGATCTCGTGCGCGACGATCGCGTCGTCCACCGAGCGGGTCATGGCGCAGACCGTGTCCAACGTCGTCGACAACGGCACGGCGCCGTCGCGTGGCACCAGATCGGCGGTGTTCTTGAAGCCGACGATGCCGTTGAGTGCAGCCGGGATCCGGATCGAGCCGGCGGTGTCCGAACCCAATCCGATATAGGCCGCGCCGGTGGCGACCGACACGGCTGCGCCGGACGAGGAGCCGCCGGGAATCAGCGGCTCGGTCGTACTGGCGACATTGGCCGGGGTGCCGAAATGCGGGTTGATGCCGACGCCGGAGAACGCGAACTCGGTCATGTTCGTGCGCCCGACGATGGCGCCTCCGGCTGCGCACAGACGGGCGACGGCCGGGCAGTCGCGCGGCGCGGCCGGTGTGCCGGCGCGGGTGGGGGAGCCGGCGGTGGTGGTCTGGCCGGCGATGTCGAACAAGTCCTTGATCGATACCGCCAGTCCTGCCAGCGGCAGCTGCCGCGACTGCGGATCTGACGCGCGCTGGCGGGCTTCGTCGAACATCGTGTGCAGGAACACCTTGTCGCAGGCCGGCGACCGTGCGATGGCCAGGCTGCGCTGCATGCATTCGGCCGCGTCGGTGCGACCCTCCAGGATGTCCATGCGGGTGTGTTTCAGGTCGTTCAGGGGGGAATGTGCCATCGAATCTGCAGGGTGCCTGTGTTATAGTCCGTGGGTTTTGCCGACGTACCCTATTGGGGTGTGTGAGTCAAGATAAATCGCGAATCCGGGCCCGACAAGGTGTCCGCTACTGGTCGAGGGGCAGCGCTGCTGCGAAAACCTTCCGATCGGGGTGGATGGTGGACCGGATTTTAGACCTAACCTTTGGAGAGAATCATGTCAGTCACCATGCGTGAAATGCTGGAAGCCGGCGTCCATTTCGGACACCAGACCCGCTTCTGGAACCCCAAGATGGCCCCGTTCATTTTCGGCCATCGCAACAAGATCCACATCATCAACCTGGAAAAGTCGCTGCCGATGTTCCAGGACGCGGCCAAGTTCGTGCGCCAGCTCACCGCCCGCCGTGGCACCGTCCTGATGGTCGGTACCAAGCGCCAGGCACGTGAGACCGTGGCGATGGAAGCCCAGCGCGCAGGTGTGCCGTATGTCGACCAGCGCTGGCTCGGCGGCATGTTGACCAACTTCAAGACCGTCAAGACCTCGATCAAGCGTCTGAAGGAAATGAAGGTCCAGCAGGAAGCCGGTCTCGACAGCATGAGCAAGAAAGAGCAGCTGATGTTTGCTCGCGAGATCGCCAAGCTCGAGAAGGACATCGGCGGCATCCAGGACATGGCTGCCCTGCCCGACGCGATCTTCGTGATCGACGTGGGTTACCACAAGATCGCCATCGCCGAAGCCAAGAAGCTCGGCATCCCGCTGATCGGTGTCGTGGACTCGAACCACTCGCCCGAAGGCATCGACTATGTCATCCCGGGCAACGACGACTCGGCCAAGGCTGTGACGCTGTA
>JBFJZP010000377.1:0-3923 GCA_041622095.1 Burkholderiaceae bacterium
CGATGGGCCTGATTTCCTTGCCGATCATGCTGCGCTATGGCTACAACCGCACCGTCGCAACCGGCGTGATCACCGCTTCGGGAACGCTGGCGCAGGCGATACCGCCGTCGCTGGTGCTGATCGTGCTGGCTGACCAGATGGGCCGTTCGGTCGGCGACATGTACGCCGGTGCGGTACTGCCGGCCCTGTTGCTGGTGGGCCTGTATGTTTCCTACGTGCTGGTGGTGTCGATCATCAAGCCGAAGTGGGTTCCGGCATTGCCTGCGGAGGCGCGCATTTACCGCGAGACAAATGGTGCCAGCGGCCATATGTCGCTGGTGGTGCTGTTTGTGGCCTGTGGTCTTGCCGGCTGGTTCTGGTCGAGCGTGCACAACGAGATCGTCGGTGGCTGGCTCGAGCGCACCAAGGCGGCAGACAACGACGAGATCATCATCATGTCGCTGACGGTGTCGTCGCTGCTGGCGCTGGCCTTGGCCATCCTGAACCGGGTGACCCGCATGGGCCTGCTGTCGCGCCTGGCCGAGCAGGTCACCTTCGTGATGATTCCGCCGCTGGTGTTGATGTTCCTGGTGCTCGGAACGATTTTCCTGGGTATTGCCACGCCGACCGAAGGCGGCGCCATGGGGGCGATGGGCGCGCTGATCATGGCGGTATCGCGGCGCCGGTTGAGTTTCAAGCTGCTCAAGCAGGCACTCGACGGCACCGCCAAGCTGGCGACTTTCGTGATGTTCATCCTGGTCGGATCGACGGTGTTCAGTTTCACTTTCAACGCGGCCGATGGTCATATCTGGGTCGAGCACCTGTTCACCGGCATGCCGGGTGGCGCGCTGGGTTTCCTGATCGTCGTGAACCTGCTGGTGTTCGTGCTGGGATGTTTCATCGACTTCTTCGAGATCGCCTTCATCGTGATCCCGATCCTGGTGCCGGTGGCGACCAAGATCCTGCCCGAATTGATGCCGGGTGTGCCGGTCGATGCGGTCATGATCTGGTTCGGCATCATCCTGGCAGTCAACCTGCAGACCTCGTTCCTGACGCCGCCGTTCGGTTTTGCCTTGTTCTACCTGCGCAGCGTGGCGGCCAAGACCGAATACCAGGACCGCATCACCGGCGAGACGATTCCGGCGGTCAAGACCGGCCAGATCTACATGGGTTCGATGGCGTTCCTGTTCCTGCAGGTGGTGGTACTGGCCTGCATCATCTCGTTCCCGAAACTGGTGGTCGGCAACATCGACAAGGGGCCGAACATCGATGCCGAGGCTGCGCTCGAGGCATTCAGGTTGCCGCCCCCAGGAAAACTGGCGCCGTTGCCGGAGTTCGGCATGCCAGCCACTCCGGAAGAGGGGGCGAGTGCGCCCGAGGGTGCAGCACCGGCCGAGGCGGATGATCCGATGAAGGCCTTGATGGATGCGGTGAAGCAGGACGACAGCAAGAAGAAGCCCTGATCGAAAGGCGCAACAAGGGATCCGACTTGGGGCAGGTCGGATCGCCGTGCAGGATCTGCTGTCCCTCCTGCGCTGCACCAGCGCGCGGGCACACGGCGCTCAGGAGCTTCGCGGCCATGGCAGGGAAGTCGCTGCGCAATACCGATGTGATGGCCTGTTTCGGCGGCTGGGAGTTCGTCACACCCTCGCCAGGCACCGACTTGGCCGGTGCGGTATTCGTCGCCAATCGCCTGTCGCAATCGGTCGAGCGCAGGCCTTCGAACTGCCAGCCCACAGCGGCGGCTTGAAAATCACGTACAGCGCAGTTGTGCCCCGCCTTGTCCAGCGACAAGTCCGATGCACAATCCCTGCTCGAACACGCCGACCGGAACATCTACCGTGCCGAGCAACAGGGGCGTGATCTTGTTGTGGCCAATGCCGATTCCACCAGTGCCGCAAGCTGACAAAAAAAAGCCCCGCATGGCGGGGCCTTTTTGCGGCTTGTCTGCATCGGGCAGGAGCCCGGTGCAGACGAACCGTGTGTTTACAGCTTCTGGCGCTGCATGAAGTTGTCGAACGTCGACTCGGTGAAGCGGAACCACAGGTTCTGGTCGCGACGGAACGCGGCGTAGTCGGTGTAGATCTTCTTCCAGGCCGGGTTGCTGGCGCTGAGTTCGCTGTACAAGGCTTCGGCTTCCTTGAAGGCAGCATTCATCACCGGCGCCGGGAACGGGAACAGCTTGGCACCCTTGCTGACCAGGTCCTTCAAAGCGCCGGGGTTGAGCGCGTCGTACTGGGCCTGCATGTTGGTGTGGGCATACATGGAAGCCGCGTTGATGATCGCCTTGTATTCCGACGACAGGCCTTCGTAGGCCTTGGTGTTGACGTGCAGGTCGAGCTGCGGGCCACCTTCCCAGTAACCCGGGTACGCATAGTTCTGTGCAACCTTGTAGAAGCCCAGCTTCAGATCGTCATACGGACCGACCCATTCGGCTGCATCGATCGTGCCCTTTTCCAGCGACTGATAGATCTCGCCGCCCGGAATGTTGGCTGCGATACCGCCGATGCGCTCCCACACCTTGCCGCTGAAGCCACCGGTACGGAACTTCAGGCCCTTGATGTCGTCCAGCGACTTGATCGGCTTGCGGAACCAGCCACCCATCTGCGCGCCGGTGTTGCCCATCGGGAAGTTGATGATGTTGTACTGGGCGTAGAACTCGCGCATCAGTTTCAGGCCATTGCCATGCATCATCCAGGCGGTCATCTGGCGGCTGTTCAGGCCGAATGGAATCGCGCAGCCGATCGCGAACGTCGGGTCCTTGCCGAAGTAGTAGTAGGGCGCGGTGCTGGCCATCTCGACCGTACCGGCCTGGACCGCGTCGATGGTGCCGAACGCCGGCACCAGTTCGCCCGGGCCGTGCGTGGTGATCTCGAACTTGCCGCCGCTCATCTCCTTGACTTTGCCGGCAAAGACGTCGGACACGCCAAACAAGGTATCGAGTGACTTCGGAAAGCTGGAGGTCAGGCGCCAGCGCAGCGCGGTCTGCGCGTGCACGATTGCCGGTGCAGCGCCGGCGGCCAGAATACCGGCAATCCCGGCATTCTTGATGATGGAACGACGATCCATGGATAAATCTCCTTCTTGAAATAAAAGCACCGGATCTGTGTGATCCGGTGTGGTCGGACAATTTGTGGCCCAGAGGACCACAACGACTGTTTTTCCATCTTTCATTGTCCACGCAGATGGTGCCCGGGTGGCAGGGGGCTTTCCCTTAGAAGATGCGTTAACTTGGTGTCTGTCAACGCTAAATCCGGCTTTTTTTGTCGCCCACCCGACATTCGAATGCGCCGGAACGGCGCAGGCCCTGATGTCGATCGCTGACATAAGATGGCGGACATGGCCACCTCGCTGATTCGCGGCATCGATTCACCCGACATGCGCTGCGCCGGGCGCGAACTGTTGTCGGTGGCGTTGATGGATGCGCGCAACCATACATTGCATCTGGCAAGCCAATTGGCCGCTGCCGACGCCGATGCCACTGTGCGGCCGGCCGACACCGACACCGACCTGCCATGCCCGTCGCTGGCATGGGAGCTCGGCCATATCGGCTGGTTCCAGGAATGGTGGATCGCGCGCAACATGCAGCGCGCCAGGGGGCGACGCTGCGACCCGGCCGCGACCCGCTTGCCCTCACTCGAACCGAGTGCCGATCGCTGGTGGGACGATGCGCGGGTTGCGCCGCAGGAGCGTCGGGCGCTGGCGCTGCCGGACCTCGACACGCTGCGGACTTATCTGCTCACGTCACTCGAGACCACGCTGGAGTTGCTCGATCGCGCCGGCGACACCGACGACGGCCTGTACTTCTACCGGCTGGCCTTGTTTCACGAGGACATGCATGGCGAGGAACTGATCGCGCTGGCGCAGCGGCTGGGTGTGCCGCTCGACATGGAACTTCCCGGGCCGATGACGCCGCGCGCGCCCTTGCTGCTCAACGCCACACG
>JBFJZP010000378.1:0-3908 GCA_041622095.1 Burkholderiaceae bacterium
CCATCCCGAAGTCATCGAAATTTCCTTCGAACTGGCTCATGGCGACTCAACCTTGCGCCGACGCGCGGGCGTTGTGCACCAGCTCGAAGGTCACGCCGCCCATCATCGAGCGGGTCAGCGCGCCACGTTGATCCAGCGGCGCATCGCCGGAGCGCACGAACTCCACGCCGCGCGCGCGCAAGGCTTCCACCGCGGCCGGTACGTCCGGTGTACCGAGTCCGATCCGCTGCAGGCATTCGTCGTCCTCGACATCGAGCACACCCGGTTCGGGTTCGATCAGTTGCACGAAAAAACTGTTGCACGGGCTCTGCAGGATGCGGCCCTTGGGCAGGATGCCGAAGCGCTGCTCGTCCGGCAACACCGAGAAACCGAACAAGGCGGCGTAGAACTCGGTCCAGTCCTCGGTGCGGTCGTTGCCGATGTACTGGACGATGCCGAAGAAATGCATGCCGGCGATGGCAGGCGGCTGCTGATCCACGGTCGGAATCGCGGTGAAATCGACGTCGTAGATCGAGAACTCCTTGTAGCGATCGACAAAATAGATCCGACTGGTACCCACGCCATGGATGGCCGGGATATTGAGCTCCATCACCTCGACCCGGGCCGGCACCGCCCAGGCGCCCCGCTCCAGCGCGCGGCGATAGGCGGATGCGGCATCGCGCACGCGCAAGGCGACCGCGGTGATCACCGGCTGCTCGGTCAGCTCCGACCCGCTGCTGTGGGCGTTGACGATCACATTGACATCGCCCTGTCGGTACAACAACACCTCGCGCGAGCGGTGGCGCGCGATCGGCCGCCATCCCATGCGCTCGAGCACCTGGCCCAGCGCCTGCGGCTTGGACGTTGCGAACTCGATGAACTCGATGCCGTCGATACCGAGCGGATTGGGCCCTTCGTCAACCGCCTCGCGTTCGACCGCGCTGGCCTGGGTCTGCTTCATGGTGCTCTCCATCAATGTGGTGTTCAGAACAAGATCAATCAGGTTGCCGGCAGATGCAGCGACGGTGGCCGGCCGGCGGACGAGGACGCGTCGACGCCGGCGCGAACATACCATGCCAACCAGTTTCGCAACACTGGCCAGATGATGCCGGCACGTTGCGGATCGGCCTGTTCGAGACGTCGCGCCACCTCGCTGGCCGCATCCTCGCATAGCAATGCAAAAACACCCTTGAGGCTGTGTGCAGTCCGGCGTACCGCGCCCCAATCGCCCGCCAGGACCCCGGCGTCGATCTGCTGCATGTCGGCGGGGAACTGGACCAGGGCCGCTGCGCGAAATTGCGCGTACATGGCCTGGTCGCCACCAAAACGCGCCGCTGCCACCGTGTCGGCCGACCGGGCGAACGGTGCGCACAACACGCTGCGCACCGCATCACGCAAGACCTCGATGTCCAGCGGCTTGAGCAGGACGTGGCGCAAGCCCAGCGGCGCCAGCGCCTGCAAGCGTGCGTCGTCGCCGGCCGCGGTCATCATGATCACCGGCAAGCTGCGCTGCCAGTCGGCACCGGCGCGCAGGCTGGTGACGAAGGCCTGGCCGTCTTCCCCCGGCATCACCAGGTCGGTCAGCAACAGGTCGGGCACACCATGGATCCCGATCCACGCCCGCGCCTCGGCCACCGACGCACAGCCATGGACCGTCGCCGTCAGCGGTACCAGCGCCATCGCGACGAACTGGCGCAGTACCGCATGATCCTCGATCAGCAGCACATGACGGTCTGAGCATTCCGGCCCGGTCATGTCGGCGTGCCTGCCGTGAGCGGCACCCCCAAGGCCTGCGCCAGCGCCTTCGGCAAGGCGTCGACCAGGTCCGGCTTGTGGATCACGGTCACGCCCTGCAGCGCGAAGGCGTAGGGTGCGCGCTGTGACGCATCGAGCGAGGTGATCACCAGCAACCGGCTGCGCGCAAACTGCGGATGCGAACGCAAGGTGGTGATCAGCGTGGCGCCATCGATGCCGGGCAGCAGGATGTCGACGATCAGCACATCCGGCTCGATCCTGCCGTACATCGCCAGACCGGCCATGCCATCGTCCGCCACCGTCAACTGCACCTCGGGGAAGCGCTGGCGCATCACCAGGTTCACCAGGTTCTGGTAATGCACCGAGTCCTCGATCAGCAATACCTTCTGCATGTCGGCTGCGGGCCTGGACCGGGCCTTGCTGGCCGGCGCGGTCCGGGCCGCCGCCGGGGCCGTCGGCGCGGCCACCGTCTGTCCGGCCCGCCACTGCTCGACCGACGCACGCGAGATGCGCCGATGGCCGCCCGCGGTCTTCCAGGCACTGAGATCGCCGCGGTCCACCATCAGCTGCACCGACCGTACGGCCAGGCCCAGCAAACGGGCAACCTCGATGGTCGTGTAATGCTCCGGCGCCGAATCCCCCGGTGTCGAATTTGTCATGTGCAGCATTTTTGCAGATTTGAATCCGAAGAAATGCGAGAAGCTGCATGATATTTGCGCTGCACCGCAGCAGCGGCTGTGGCTCCGTCGGCTCGGACCGGTTCGCGTGTTATTGCGCGATTCAGCCGCGGCGCAAGGCGACCGCAAAACCGCGCGCAACCGCCGGACGGGACATCATCGCCTGGTACCAGCGCTGTACCTGCGGGAAATCCGCCAGATCCACCTGGTGGCGCTGATGACGCCAGGCCCAGCCCAGAATCGCAAAATCGGCGATCGAGAGTTCGTCGGCAAAAAATTCCCGGCCGGTCAATCGACGGTCCATGACGCCATACAGCCGCCGGGTTTCGGCCATGAAACGCTCCAGTCCGTAACGCCGATCGGTTTCGTTGTCGAGCGCAATGAAATGGTGCACCTGCCCCGGCATCGGCCCGAAACCGCCCATCTGGAACATCAGCCATTCCAGCGCCGCGATCCGTTTGAGCGGATCCCGGGGCAGGAACCTGCCGGTTTTTTCGGCCAGGTAAATCAGGATGGCGCCGGACTCGAACACGCTGACCGGCCCGCCTGCCGGCCCTTGCGGATCGACGATGGCCGGGATCTTGTTGTTCGGGCTGATCTTCAGGAACTCAGGCGCGTTCTGCTCGCCCTTGGTGATGTCCACCACATGCACCTCATAAGGCAGGCCCATCTCTTCGAGTGCGACGCTGACCTTGCGGCCGTTGGGTGTGTCGAAGGCATACAACTGAATACTCATGGAACAGGCTCCGCGCGCGGCAAGTTGAAAAACAGGTATTGAACCATCATCGGCTACCCGGCGCACCGCGCCGGCTGTGCCGCCAGGCTTCAGGACATTTCAGTGCGCCATGGCGCTGCGCGCCACCCACAGGGCATGAACGGCCAAGCGGCCGCGGAGCAGGCCAGTCCAGAGGCCGCCACGCACGGCCGCTGCGAAGCGGCCGGCTTACCTGCGAAATCGGCTGTCGCCGATTCCGGGGCAGTGAAGCCGGACAGACGGGGGGCGTCTTTCATTTCAGGGCCCGTCACGGCACTTGCCGCGAGGGCTTGGTAGCTGCGCTGCGGCCGAGCAGCTGGCTTGCCGACACCGCACCGATCAGGATCACGCCGATCAGGTCGGACTGCCAGCCCGGCTTGATCAGCACCAGCGCAGCGACGATCAGCAGCACCCGCTCCCACCAGCGGGCAGGGCCGAAGAAGAAATACGAATGCAGGCCGGCTGCCAGGCAGATGACACCAACCGACGCGGTCAGCGCGGAGGTCACCATCGTCGACACATTACCCATCAGCAACAGCGATGGGGCGGACACGAACATGAACGGAATGATGTAGCCGGTCAGGCCCAGCTTGACGGCCGCCCAGCTGGTTTGCATCAGGGTGCCGCGCGATATGCCATTGGCCGCATATACCGCCCTCGCCACCGGCGGCGTGATCGCCGACAACACCGCGAAGTACAACACGAACAGATGCGCTGCCTCGACCTGCACACCCAGTTTGACC
>JBFJZP010000379.1:0-3886 GCA_041622095.1 Burkholderiaceae bacterium
GACCCGGACAAGGCCTTGAGCGACGGGCCCAATGCGGTGCCGCTGAAACACATGAAGGCCTTGCTCGAAGTCCTGCGCGACCTCGACCAGGCCACGAAACGCCACGGCTTTCTCGAGCAGTCGTTTGCCGGCTGAAACCCCCTATCCACAGGAACCCAGGACACCATGAGCAGCGCCTACATCATTGCCAACGTGACGGTCACCAACCCGCAGCAATACGAGGAATACAAGAAGTGGTCGACCGCGGCCATGCAGGCCCATGGCGCCGAAGTCTGTGTCCGCGGCGGCAAGGTCGAGGTACTCGAAGGCGACTGGCAGCCCGAGCGCCTGGTCATGCTGAAATTCCCGTCGGTCGAGGCGGCGCGCCGTTTCGACGCTTCGCCGGAATACGGCAAGGCGCGCGCCGCACGCCAGGGTGCCGCCATCATGCGCATGGTGATCGTCGAAGGCGTTTGAAGCCGCGGCGGCGTGGCACCTGTGCCTGCATCTGCTGCAACGCAGCCACCTGCCGAACATTCCATCCCCTCTCCAGAAGTTGATCAGAAAGAAGAATCATGAGTGCAATTGTTGACATCGTCGGCCGTGAAATCCTCGACTCGCGCGGCAACCCCACCGTCGAGTGCGATGTGTTGCTCGAAAGCGGCACCATGGGACGCGCCGCCGTGCCGTCCGGTGCGTCGACCGGTTCACGCGAAGCCATCGAGCTGCGCGACGGCGACAAGACCCGTTACCTCGGCAAGGGCGTGCTCAAGGCGGTCGAATTCATCAATACCGAGATCTCCGAAGCGGTGATGGGCCTGGACGCCTCCGAGCAGGCCTTCCTGGACAAGACGCTGATCGACCTGGACGGCACCGACAACAAGTCGCGCCTGGGCGCCAATGCGATGCTGGCGGTCTCGATGGCGGTCGCCCGCGCCGCGGCCGAGGAGTCCGGCCTGCCGCTGTACCGCTATTTCGGCGGCATGGGCGGCATGCAGATGCCGGTGCCGATGATGAACGTCATCAACGGCGGCGCACACGCCAACAACAACCTGGACCTGCAGGAGTTCATGATCATCCCGATCGGTGCACCGAACTTCCGCGAAGCACTGCGTTACGGCGCCGAGGTGTTCCACGCGCTCAAGAAGATCCTGCACGACAAGGGCATCAGCATTGCGGTCGGTGACGAAGGCGGTTTTGCGCCCAACGTGGCCAACCACGAGGCCGCGATCCAGATGATTCTCGAGGCGATCGACAAGGCCGGCTTCGTGGCCGGCGAGCAGATCGCGCTCGGCCTGGACTGCGCCGCCTCCGAGTTCTACAAGGACGGCAAGTACCAGCTCGAAGGCGAAGGCCTGAGCCTGAGCGCCGAGGAGTGGACCGACATCCTGGCCACCTGGGCCGACAAATACCCGATCATCAGCATCGAGGACGGCATGGCCGAAGGTGACTGGGACGGCTGGAAGGTCTTGACCGATCGCCTGGGCAAGAAGGTGCAGATCGTCGGCGACGACTTGTTCGTGACCAACACGAAGATCCTCAAGGAAGGCATCGACAAGGGCATCGCCAACTCGATCCTGATCAAGATCAACCAGATCGGCACACTGACCGAGACCTTTGCCGCGATCGAGATGGCCAAGCGCGCCGGCTACACCGCCGTCATCAGCCACCGCTCCGGCGAGACCGAGGACTCGACCATCGCGGACATCGCGGTTGGCACCAACGCCGGACAGATCAAGACCGGTTCGCTGAGCCGCTCGGACCGCATGGCCAAGTACAACCAGTTGCTGCGCATCGAGGAAGACCTCGGCGAGATCGCCCACTACCCCGGACGCGACGCGTTCTACAACCTGCGCTGATCCACCGCCACACCCCGCCCGACCTGAGCCGAGTCCGTGCGCAATCGCATCGTCCCGTTGGCCCTGATCGCCCTTTTGGTCATCCTGCACGGGCAGTTATGGTACGGGCGCGGCAGCATTCCGAACGTCACGTCGCTGGCGCGGGAACTGGCCGACAAGAAGGCGCAGAACGAACGCGAACGCCAGGGCAACCTGCGGCTCGAGGCGGAGGTGCGTGACCTTCAGGAGGGCATGGACATCGTCGAGGAAAAGGCGCGGTTCGAACTGGGCATGGTGCGGCCCAACGAAATCATGGTGCAGATCGCCAAATAGGCAGGCGGCAGATCATGCGGCCGGCAGACCAGTGCGCCGACCATGGCCCCCTGCCCCGGCTCAATGCGTGCCGGAACTCGGCGTCGGTGGCAGTTGGGTGTGTGGCCGGAACAGCTGCGCCGCGTCAACCGCATCGAAGTGGTATTGCACGCCACAGAACTCGCATCCCACCTCGATGTCTTCGCGCTCCGCCAGGATGCTGGCGGCCTCTTCCTCGCCAAGTCCGGCAATCATGGCGCCAACCTTCTCGCGGCTGCAGCTGCAGCGGAAATGCGGCTGCGGGTCACCTGGCTGCGGCGCAAAACGCAGCACATCTTCCTGCCAGAACAAGCGGTGCAGGATCGCATCGACACCCAGCGTGAGCAACTCCTCGCGTTTGAGGCTCGACGCCAGTATCGCGATGCGCTTGTAGTCTTCGTTGCGACCGATTTCGTCTTCGTCGGCCTGGCGCCCTCCGCCAGCCAGATTGGCCGCACCTTGCATCGGCAGGCGCTGGATCAGCAATCCTGCTGCCACCGATGCATCCGCCGCCAGCACCAGCGTGGTGTCGAGCTGTTCGCTCTGCAGCATGTAGTGCTGCACCACATCGCTGAGTTTTTCGAGCTTCTCGCCCTGATCGCCGAACAGCGGCACCACACCCTGGTAGGGCTGCTGCCCCGGCAGGCGCGATTTCGGGTCGAGCGTGATCGCGCAGCGCCCGACGTTGTTGACGTTGACCATGGCGCTGAGCGTGGTGCCGGGCGCGATGTCGCCGATCACGCTGGCGGTGGCGCGCAGCGCCAGGTCGGGCTGTACCTCGGCCACTGCCAGCTTGACCGGTCCGTCGCCCATGATCTGCATGACCAGCGCGCCGTCGAACTTGATGTTCGACTGCATCAGCGTCGCTGCGGCCACCATCTCGCCGAGCAACTCGGCCACCGGCGTGGCGTAGGCGCCGGTCTGGTTGTTGGATGCGCGGCGGCGCAGGATTTCGGTCCAGGAGTCGGTCAGGCGCACGATGATGCCGCGTACCGGCAGGCCATCGAACAGGAATTTGTGAAGTTCGGACAAATCGATATTCCGTGTGGGTGCGCAGGCGTCAGCCGATGCGCTTGAGGTTGTCGCGAAACCGGCGCGCGTTTTCGACATATGCCAGCGCGCTCTGGCGCAGGCCTTCGATCTGCTCCGGCGTCAGGTCACGCACCGCCTTGGCCGGGCTGCCGATGATCATCGAGCCATCCGGGAATTCCTTGCCTTCGGTGACCAAGGCGCCGGCACCCACCAGGCAGTTGCGGCCGATACGTGCGCCATTGAGCACCACCGCACCGATGCCGATCAGCGATCCGTCGCCGACGGTGCAACCATGCAGCATCACCATATGGCCGACGGTCACATGCGCGCCGATGTCCAGCGGCTTGCCAAGATCCGAATGCAGCACGCTGCCATCCTGGATATTGGTTCCGATGCCGATACGCAGAGGTTCGTTGTCACCCCGCAGCACCGCGCCAAACCAGATGCTGACGTCCTGCCCCAGCTCGACATTGCCCATGACCTGGGCGCTGTCCGCCACCCAGGCGGATTCGGCGATTCGGGGCGACACATCGCCCAATGCATAGATTGCCACTTAGAGACTCCTGTTGGCGCCATTGTAAAAGCCCACCACGCAAGACCAGTCCGCTTGGCCGGTCCGCTTGGCCGGTTGCCCAAACCGCGGGCCGCTGAGATACTCCGAGCCACAGGTCGCCGCCAGGCCGACC
>JBFJZP010000380.1:0-3872 GCA_041622095.1 Burkholderiaceae bacterium
CGACGACAGCGCGCTGGCGATGGAGTTCGGTCGCCGGGGCGCCGGCGTCTTTGTCGCGCCAACGGTGCTGGCCGATGACATCTGCCGCCAGTTCGGCGTCACCGTGATCGGCGAGGCCGACGGCATCAGCGTGGAGTACTACGCGATCTCGGTCGAGCGGCGCATCACCCATCCCTGTGTGGTGGCCATCACCCGCAGCGCACGCCAGGCCTTGTTCGCCGGCAGCGGCAAGAGCCGCAAGGCGCGTACCGCGCGCGCCGGCTGAAAGACTGCGCCGTCGGGAGCCGCGGGTGGCAGTCAGGGCCGGTGCAGCGCCTGCGCCAGTGTCGCCGCGCACAGGTCGACCGCTGCATTGGCCTCGTCGATCGCCCGGCCCATGGTGATGAAGCCATGGATCTGGCGTTCGAAACAGACATGGGTGACCCGATTGCCGGCTTCGGTGAGGCGCTGGCTGTATTGCAGGCCTTCGTCGCGCAGGGGGTCGTAACCGGCGGTCAATACGAAGGCCTGCGGCAAATCGGCCAGGTTGTCGTGCAGCAATGGCGACGCGCGCCAGTCGGTGTCGAGCGCCGGATCGTCGATGTAATGGTCGTGGAAATACGCCATGGTGTCGCGCGTGAGCAGGTAACCCTGTCCGTTGGTGGTGTGCGACGGCGCCAGCCGCCGCATGTCGGTGGCAGGGTAGATCAGCAACTGCAGGCAAGGCGCCGGGTCGCCAGCGTCGCGCAATGCCAGCGCCACGACCGCGGCCAGGTTGCCACCTGCACTGTCGCCACCAATCGCCAGCCGTGTCGGGTCCAGCCCCAGCCGGCTTGCCTGCGCCTGGCACCAGCGGGTCGCGGCGACGCAGTCGTCGACCGCACAGGGGAATCGGTTTTCCGGGCCGAGCCGGTAGTCGACCGCGAGCACCGCGCAAGCGGCCTGGTTGGCCAATTGCCGGCACAAGCTGTCATGGGTGTCCAGGTCGCCGATCACCCAGCCGCCACCGTGGAAATACACCAGCACCGGCAAAGCGCGTTCTGCCGAGACAGGCCTGGCCGGGTGATACAGGCGCAGCCTGATCGGGCCGTGCGGGCCGTCGGCCTGCAGGTCCTGCACCGCGCCCACCGGGGGCGGATCGGGTTGCGTCACCGCACGCCGCTCCCGGTAGACCTGGCGCGCCGCCTCGGGTGTCAGGGTATGGGTCGGCGGCACGCCGCGTTGTTCCATCAGTTCAAGCAGGGCGCGGGCCTGGGGATGCAGCATGGGATCTCGCTATGACTAGGTTGCCGGAGTGCAGAAGGGCCGGTGCGCCAACCGCCGTTCGAGTTTAGCCGCGCGGCTTGGCCGGCTTCGTGCATGCGTTTATGCTCGCTGGCATGAAGCTATACAACTATTTCCGTTCCTCTGCGTCTTTTCGTGTGCGTATCGCGCTGGGCCTGAAGAATCTGCCCTATGAGTATGTTTCGGTGCATCTGGCCCGTGGCGAGCACAAGCTGGCGCCGTATGCCGAGGTTGCCGCGGACAACCTGGTGCCGGTGCTTGAAATCGGCGACCTGCGCCTGTCGCAGTCGATGGCCATCATCGAATACCTGGACGAGACCCACCCCGAGCCGGCCTTGTTGCCACAGGACCCGGTCGAACGGGCGCGGGTGCGCGCATTGGCGCAGAGTATTGCCTGCGAGATCCACCCGCTGAACAATCTGCGGGTACTCAAGTACCTGGTGCGAGAGCTCAAGGTCGACGATGAGACCAAGACCCGCTGGTACCGGCATTGGGTGCGCGATGGCCTGGAGGCCTTCGAGCGGCAACTGGTACAGGGCAAGGGCGGGCGTTATTGCCTGGGCGATACGCCGACGCTGGCCGATTGCTGCCTGGTGCCGCAGATCTTCAACGGCCAGCGCTTCGATTGCGATTTCTCCGGATTGCCGCGTACGATGGCGGCGTTCGAGGCCTGCATGGCGCTCGATGCGTTTGCCAAGGCACAACCCTCGGCCTGTCCCGACCACGAGGCATGAACCCGTCGAACAGCGTGGCGCCAGCACAGCCCCCGGGCATGCTGCATCCGGACTGGCTGGTGCCGCAATGGCCGGCGCCGCCCCGGGTGCGCGCCGTGTTCACGACGCGTCGGGGCGGGGTGTCCCGCCCGCCGTTCGACAGCCTGAACCTGGGGCGGCCATCGGGTGACGATGCGCCGGCAGTGGATACCAACCGTGCCCGGCTGCAGGCGGCGCTCGGCGTGACGCCGATCTACCTGAGCCAGGTCCACGGCGTGGACTCGGTCGAATTGCGCGGGCCGGCCGAGCCCGGGGAGATCGAGGCCGACGCCTGCAGCAGTGCCATGCCCGGTGTCGTTTGCACGATCCGGGTAGCCGACTGCCTGCCGGTGTTGTTCACCGATCGGGCCGGCCGTGCGGTGGCGGCGGCCCATGCCGGCTGGCGGGGACTGGCCAACGGCGTGCTGGAGTCCTGCTTCGCGCAGTTCACGCAGTTGCTGGTGCGACAGGGCGAGGATGCACTATCCGTCGCCGGCCAGACGCTGGCCTGGCTCGGGCCGTGTATCGGACCGCAGGCCTTCGAGGTCGGTCCGGAGGTACGCGCCGCGTTTGTCGACCAGGACGGCGCTGCGGCTGCGTGTTTTGCGCCGCAACCGGCGGGCAAGTGGCTGGCGGATCTGCCGGCACTGGCGCGCCGGCGGCTGCGCCGCATGGGGGTCGACGCCATTCACGGCAACGACGGCAGCGCCGTCTGGTGTACGGCGAACAATCCCTTACGTTTTTTTTCCCACCGGCGCGACAACCTCGCCCTCGGCGGCAGCGGCCGCATGGCGGCCTGCATCTGGCTCGAGGGCCGGGTCTGAGTCGATGTCACGCATCGCTGCTTCACGCTCTCGCGCGCGCTGCGCGCGCCGGCGAGAGGGCGTGCCAAGCAGGTACATCACCAGTGCCACCGGCAACACGCCATACAGCAGGAAGGTGATGATGGCGCCGAGCACGGTGCCGTTGCTGCCGGTGGCCTCGACGATGGCCATCATCAGCGTGACGTAGATCCAGGCAATGGGAACAAGGTACATTGAAAGGCCAGAAAGATTCTTGGGTGTCAGTTTACCGAAGGTCACCTCGGTCATACTAGACGAATCTGGAACATGCCAAGCAGGACGACAAGATGGAACAGGACATGAGTGAGTTTTGGAAGAAGTCGGCCGAGCAGATGCAGCAGACGCTGATGCGCCAATGGGCGGATTCGTTGCAGGCGCTGCAGAATATCGCTCCCCCCGGCGCGGTGGTGCCGTCGCCCGACAAGTTGCCGGCAGTCAGCCTGTCGCCGCAACGGCTGCAGGATTTGCAGCAGCAATACCTGCAAGAGGCGACCGAGTTGTGGACCCAGGCAATGCAGGGGAAACCCCAGGTACGCGACAAACGCTTCGCCAGCGACGCCTGGGCCAACAACCCATTGGCCGCGATGGCGGCAGCCAATTACCTGCTCAACGCTCGCACCATGATGAGCCTGGCCGACAGTGTCGAGGGCGACGAGAAAACCCGCGCACGTGTGCGATTTGCGGTCGAGCAATGGATTGCCGCGTCCGCACCGAGCAACTTCATGGCCTTGAACGTCGAGGCCCAGCAAAAGGCGATCGAGACCAAGGGCGAGAGCATTGCCAAGGGTCTGCAGAACCTGCTGCACGATATGCGCCAGGGCCATGTCTCGATGACCGACGAGAGCCTGTTCGAGGTCGGCCGCAATGTTGCCACCACCGAAGGTGCTGTGGTGTTCGAGAACGAGTTGTTCCAGCTGATCGAATACAAGCCGCTGACGGAAAAGGTGTACGAAAAGCCGCTGTTGCTGGTGCCTCCGTGCATCAACAAGTACTACATCCTGGACCTGCAGCCGGA
>JBFJZP010000381.1:0-3870 GCA_041622095.1 Burkholderiaceae bacterium
CGATGCGCGACGCCATGCTGATGAATGGCATCCTGATTCATGGTCTCGACTACGACGACACCCATGCCGCCGGCATCATACATGCCACCGCCAGCACCTTTCCATGCGCGCTCGGCGCTGCAGCGCGGGCCGGACTGGCCGGCGACGCGCTGCTGGCAGCCTATGTCGCGGGCATCGAGGTCGGCACACGGCTGGCATCGGTTGCGCGCGGCGGTTTTCACCAGGTCGGCTTCCACCCCACCGGCATGATCGGCGCCTTCGCCTGCGCGCTGGTGGCGGGCCGGCTGTTCGGGCTGAATACGCGCCAGCTCAGCATGGCACAAGGCATCGCCTTGTCGATGGCAGCAGGCAGCATGGAATTCCTGCAGGACGGGGCCTGGACCAAGCGGATGCACCCGGGCTGGGCCGCGGTGACCGGACTGACTGCGGCGACCATGGCGCGGCATGGATTCAAGGGTCCGGACCGGCCCTATGAAGGCCGCTTCGGACTATTCAACAGCTACCTCGGTCCGCTGGTCGAGGACGCCGACCTGAACCTGGCCAGCGCCGGCCTGGGCGAGATCTGGGAACTGTCCAAGGTCACCGTCAAGCCGATGCCGGCCTGTCACTTCACCCACGCCTGCGCCGATGCGGCGGCGATCCTGCGCCAGCGCCACGGCCTGCGCGTGGCCGATATCACCAGCGTGCGCGCGTTGGTCCCGCAGGAGGTGGTGAAAACGGTGTGCGAACCGGCCACCACGAAGAAACGGCCCCAGAACAGCTACGACGCCCAGTTCAGCATTCCTTATGCCGTGGCCAGCGGACTGGCACGCGGCCGCTTCGGACTGGCCGAACTCGACGACGCGGCGCTGCGCGAAGAGTCGGTGCTGGCGCTGGCACAGAAGGTCGAATACGCCGTCGATCCCGATTCTCCCTTTCCGACCTACTATTCGGGCGAAGTCATCGTGACGCTGCACGACGGGCGCGAGCTGCGCCATCGCGAGCACATCAATCGCGGCGCCGCCGACCGACCGATCAGCAATGCGGACGTGCAGCGCAAGGCGCTGGAGAATATGCAACTCGTGGCCGCACCGGCCCGCGCGCTGCAGGTGCGCGATCTGGTGCTGGCGATCGGCGCCAACCAGCCCGCTATCGATCTGCAGCAAGGCCTGGCGGGGCTCGGTTGAGCGACGATCACAAGCGAGAACCCATGACCCAAGACACCGAATCGCATCAACTGATACTCGACGCCGTCGACCGTTTCCTGAAGACCGAGGTGCGGCCGCACGTCAAGCGACTGGAGCAGGCCGACGAGTACCCGCATGAGATCGTCGAGCAAATGAAGGCAATGGGCCTTTTCGGCGCCATCATCCCGGCCGGCTACGGCGGCCTGGGCCTGTCCACTGCCACCTACGCCGCGATTGTGGCGCGCATGGCGGCGGTATGGATGTCGATCTCCGGCATCATCAACTCCCACCTCATCATGGCGTCGGCGGTGCTGCGCCACGGCACTGAGGCGCAACGGCGCGACCTGCTGCCGCGCTTTGCCTGCGGCGAGTTGCGCGGTGGCATCGGCCTGACCGAGCCTGATGCCGGCACCGATCTGCAGGCTATCCGCACCCGTGCCGTGCGCGACGGCGACCACTACGTCATCAACGGCAGCAAGACCTGGATCACCAACAGCCTGCATGGTGGCTGTCTGGCGCTGCTGGTCAAGACCGACGCCAAGGCCGAACCTCGGCACAAGGGCATGAGCCTGTTCATCGCTGAAAAGGGCCCTGGCTTCGCCGTCACGCGCAAGCTGAAGAAGCTGGGCTACCGCGGCATCGACACCTGCGAACTGCAGTTCGACGATTACCGCGTTCCGGCCGACCGGCTGGTCGGCGGCGTCGAGGGCCGCGGCCTGCAGCAGGTGTTGTCCGGGCTCGAACTGGGCCGCATCAATGTCGCCGCGCGTGGCCTGGGCGTGGCCACGGCCTCGCTGCACGATGCGGTGGCTTATGCGCAGCAGCGCAAGACCTTCGGCAAGCCGATCAGCGAGCATCAGGCGATCCAGCTCAAGCTGGGCGAGATGGGCACGCGGGTCGAGGCGGCTCGGCTGCTCGTGGAGTCGGCGGCAAGCGCCTACGACCGCGGCGATCGATGCGACATGGAAGCCGGCATGGCCAAATATTTCGCTACTGAGGCAGCGATGGACAACGCACTCGAATGCATGCGCATCCACGGCGCCTACGGCTACTCGCCCGAATTCGACGTCGAGCGTTATTACCGCGACGCGCCGTTGCTGCTGATCGGCGAAGGCACAAACGAGATGCAACGTCTGATCATCGCGCGCCAACTGATCCAACGGCACCCCACATGACGAAGTCCGGCGCAGCCTGATGACCCGCCTGAGTGTTGTACTGGTACCGGTTGCGGCGCTGCTGGCTGCCCAGGCCCTGCTGTCCATGGCCTCGGTCACGCTGCCGGTGCTTGCCCCGGAAGTGGCAGCCGATATCGGTGCACCGGTGGCCTGGGTGGGATTGTTCGTGGCCCTGGTATACGGCGCCAGCATGACCTGTGGGCTGGCTAGCGGTGCGCTCGTGCGGCGCTGGGGCGCGCTGCGACTGAGCCAGCTATGCCTGCTCAGCGCGGCCGTCGGTGTGTCATGCATCGTCACCGGCCATCTGGCGGGCCTGATGATTGGTGCGCTCGCGCTGGGCGTGGGTTATGGGCCGCTGAATCCGGCCAGTTCGCATCTGCTGACCCGGATTTCACCACCACAGCACCTGTCCAAGATCTTCTCGCTGAAGCAGACCGGCGTGCCGCTGGGCGCCGTGCTGGCCGGCGCGCTGTTGCCGACCTTGGTGCTCTGGGGCGGCTGGCGCTTGGCGGCATTGTGTGTCGCTGCAGCGTGCACCCTGCTCGCAACATTGCTGCAGCCGCTGCGCACGCAGCTTGACAGCGACCGCATGCCGGCGGCGCCAATCAGCCTGGGCAGTTTCGCTGAGCCGGCCCGCATCGCGATGGCCGACCGCAGCGGCCGGACCCTGGCCGCCAGCACGTTCTTCTACGCAGGTTTGCAACTGTGCCTGGGCACCTATCTTGTTGCTTACCTCACAGCCGAGCTCGGCTACGAACTGGTGCAGGCCGGGATGACGCTCGCGGTGACCCAGGGCGCTGGCATCGCCGGTCGCCTGCTGTCGGGCGTTGTCGCCGATCGCAGCGGCCAGCCGCGCCGGGTGATGGGCGCCATGGGCTGCGTGATGGGCGCCTGTGCAGTGGCCACCGCCTTCGCCGGCGAATGGCCAACCGTCCTGCTGCTGACGGTATACGCCGCCTTCGGTGCCAGCGCGATCGGCTGGAACGGCGTCTATCTTGCCGAGGTGGCCCGGCGCGCGCCGCCTGGCGGCGTCAGCACCGCCACCGCCGCGGCCCTGTTCGTCACGTTCAGCGGCGTGCTCGCCGGCCCACCGATCTTCGCGCTGATGCTGCAATCCGGCATGCGCTACAGCACCGCTTTCATCACCATCGCGGCGCCGGCACTGCTATGCGGGCTGCTCCTGCTGCGCGTCCCGCAACCGGCTGCAGACTGAGCGAATAGGGCCCGCGAGACGGCCCCGAGACGAGCTGCCCGGGCAGCTGCGGCCGGGCCTTCTGGCCAGTGTCTCTGGCGCGGCGCGACGGATCCAGTTCTTGACTGCGGCCATTGCCAATCGCGAGTCGCAAACGAGCAACCGGCTGCTGGCCGGGGTGCTGTTTTTCACTCCAGACAACCAAACAAAACAAACGTTTGGTATGCTACCGATTCACATTCGAAAGGGGAGTAATCGAGCTTGCGCCCCCGGCCGAGGAGAGACAATTTGGGCAAAGACCAGCGAGTCGCGTCACCAGGCACTGCAGCACCGCTGC
>JBFJZP010000382.1:0-3868 GCA_041622095.1 Burkholderiaceae bacterium
CCGGATTCACCTTGTTCGCCACCCTTGAGATGGGGCGAGATGTAAAAGCCCTGGCCGATGATGAAGGCCAGCGGGAACACATAACCCCAGAGCTTGAACTCGACCCAGGCTTCGGTGCTGAAATACATTGCGACATAGGCGTTGATCGCGGCCATGAAGATGCAGTAGACGATCCAGGCAATGTTCAGGTGCATCCAGATGCGATCCGGCAGTTCGAGTTGCGCGCTGAGCATCAGCTTGAGAAAGCTCTTCTTGAAGATCCACACCGTGACGGTCAGTGCGATGGCGATTGCCGCGTACAACACCGTCGGTTTCCACTTGATGAAGCGTTCGTCATGCAGGTACAAGGTCAATGCGCCGAACGCCAGGATCATGCCCAGCGTGATTTTCTGCATCGTCGTGACCTTGCGGTCGACCGCATACATCAGGGCGGTCTGCGCCACAGAGGCCGCCATCAGTACCGCGGTCGCCACATAGATGTCATGCAGCTTGTAGGCACCGAAGAACAGCAGGATGGGGAAAAAGTCGATCAGTATCTTCATGCAGGGTGGAATTCCAGGGACGCAGAGTTCATGCAATAACGCAGCCCGGTGGGCGGTGGACCGTCCGGGAACACATGGCCGAGATGGGCGCCGCAATCGCTGCAGTGCACCTCGGTACGTTTCATCCACAACAGGCCGTCGACCTTGGTTTGCACCGCGTCGGCGTCGAGTGGCTGATAGAAGCTGGGCCAGCCGGTGCCCGAATCATATTTGGTTTCCGAGGCGAACAACGGCTTGCCGCAGCAGATGCAGGCATATCGACCCGGCTGCTTGTGCCCGGCCAGGCGGCCGCTGAATGCCGGTTCGGTCGCCTCATGGCGGGTCACCGCGAATGCCATCGGTTCGGCAGCCTTGGCTTCGAGCAAGGCCTTCCACTCGGCCTCGGACTTCACGATCTTGAACGACATGGCGGTATCTTTCCGGTCCGGATTCAGGACGAGCAGCTGATCTCGATGCCCGAGGCCCAGTCCGGCGGAAATCCGGCATACGCCTCGCTACCCGGATGCTCGTCGAAAGGGTTCTCCAGCAATTGCAACAGCCGTTGGACTTCGGAGAAATCCTTCTGGTTCGCGCTGCGGATCGCCATTTCACCAAGATGGTTGCGCAATACGAAACGCGGGTTGGTCCGCAACATTTGCCGGCCGGTCTCGGCCCGGTCCTGTTGCTGCAGCCGCAGCTCATGGCGCGCCTGCCATTGGTCGAAATCATCGCGGTTCAGGAACAGGTCGCGGACCGGCTGCGCAGCGTCACCGGCGACCGATTCACTGAGCCGGCGCCAGAAGATCGTGAAATCGACCTTGTCGGCAGCCAGCAGTTTCAACAAATCCTCGATCAGCGGCAGGTCGGCAGCCGTCAGCTCGGTCAATCCGAGTTTGGCGCCGAACCGCGCTTGCAAGGCACGCGGAAACACCGACTTGTAGGATTCCAGCGCCTGCAATGCCAGTTCCTGTTCACCGATCAGTGGCAACAAGGCCTGTCCCAGGCAGAACAGGTTCCAGTAGGCGATGTTCGGTTGCCGGTTGTAGGCGTAACGGCCCTGCGTGTCGGAATGGTTGCAGATGTGCCCCGGATCGAAGGCGTCGAGAAACTGGAACGGCCCGTAGTCGATGGTCAGGCCGAGCATGCTCATGTTGTCGGTGTTCATGACACCATGGCAGAAACCCACCGACTGCCATTGCGCCATCAGTTCGGCCGTGCGTTCACTGACCGCCTGCAGCAGTGCGGCGTAGACCTGGCCTTCGGCGCCGGCCGAATCCCGGCACTGCGGATAAAAACGTTCGATGGTGTAGTCGGCGAGTTCCCGCAGCCGTTCATGCTCGCCGCTGTAACTGAAGTGTTCGAAGTGGCCAAAGCGCAGAAAGCTCGGAGCCACCCGTGTGACCACCGCCGCCGTCTCGATCGTCTCGCGCCGTACCGGCGCGTCCGAGCCGGTGACGCACAAGGCCTCGGTGGTCGCGATACCCAGGCCGGCCATCGCCTGCGAACACAGGAATTCACGGATCGAGCTGCGCAGCACCGCGCGTCCGTCGCCCATGCGCGAATAGGGCGTCAGGCCGGCGCCCTTGAGTTGCAGTTCGCGCGGTTCGCCATTGGCCAGCGCGATTTCACCCAGCAGCAAGGCCCGGCCGTCGCCGAGTTGGCCAGCCCATTGACCGAACTGGTGGCCGCTGTAGACGCTGGCCAGAGGTTCGGCGCCCGGCGGTACCAGGTTGCCGGTCCATATGGCCAACGCCTGCTCGGAGGCCATCCAGTCGGCATCCAGGCCGAGTTCGTCCGCCACCCGCCTATTGCGACCGACCCAGTAGGGCTGCGGCAGCGCGGTAGGTGCCAGCCGGGTGTAGAAGGCCGGGTTCAGGGCGGCAAAGCGGTTTTGCCACCGCAGTGGCGGCGGTGCAGCCGCTGGCTCGGGCGAGGAAGTGCGCATGTCCATGGCCCGATTGTCCCGCAGTTGACAAGCTGCCACCGGCCAGTGGGGATTACCCGGCCGGGTCCCGGCGCAGTTGCGTAATACTAGGGCGCTCAGGACCACGTGCCAGCTGCAGGTCGCAACAACACCATTTGACAGGAGATTTCCCGATGCTTGGCCTCATGCAGAACCATTCCTTGTTGATTTCGAACCTGATCGATTTCGCCGAGCGCCACCATGCCGAAGGCGAGATCGTGTCGCGTCGTGTCGAAGGCGATATCCACCGATACAACTACGCGCAACTGGCCGGCCGGGCGCGTCAGGTCGCCAATGCGCTCGACCAGTCCGCTTTGGCGTTCAGCGACCGCGTGGCCACGCTGGCCTGGAACGGGTATCGGCACCTGGAGCTGTATTTCGGCGTCAGCGGCTCGGGCCGGGTATTGCACACGCTCAATCCGCGCCTGCACCCGGACCAGATTGCCTGGATCGCCAACCATGCCGAAGATCAGGTGCTGTGTTTCGACATGAGCTTCCTGCCGATCATCCAGGCCATCCACCCGAAGCTCACGACGGTGAAGCACTTCATCGCCTTGTGCGACGCCGACAAGTTGCCGGCCGACAGCGGCATCCCGGGCCTTGCCAGTTATGAGGCCTGGATCGGCCAGCAGCCGTCGACCTACACCTGGCCGGAGTTCGACGAAAACTCGGCCTCGAGCATGTGCTACACCAGCGGCACCACCGGCCATCCGAAAGCGGTCTTGTACAGCCATCGCTCGACCCTGTTGCATGCGTTCGCCGGTGCCTTGCCCGACGCCCTGAACATGAGCGCGCGCGACTCGGTGTTGCCGGTGGTGCCGATGTTCCACGTCAATGCCTGGGGATTGCCGTATTCCGCCGCGATGACCGGCTGCAAGATGGTGTTTCCCGGTCCGGCGATGGACGGCAAGTCGATCTTCGAGCTGATCGAAAGCGAGAAGGTGAGTTTTGCCGCTGGCGTGCCGACGGTCTGGCAGATGATGCTCTCGCACATGCAGGCCCACGAGCTGCGTTTCTCGACGCTCAAGCGCACCGTCATCGGCGGTTCGGCCTGTCCGCCGGCGATGATTGCCGCGTTCAACGACACCTATGGTGTCGAGGTATTGCACGCCTGGGGCATGACCGAGATGTCGCCTCTGGGCACGGTCTGCACACTGAAGAACAAGCACGACGCATTGCCGCCGGCCGAGAAGATGAAGATCCGGCTCAAGCAAGGCCGCGGCATTTTCGGCGTCGACATGAAGATCGTCGACCCGGATGGCAAGGAGCTGCCATGGGACGGCAAGGCCTATGGTGACCTGCTGGTCAAAGGCCCGTGGATCATCAGCGACTACTTCAAATCGCAGGAGGGTACTCCGCTGGTCGACGGCTGGTTCCCGACCGG
>JBFJZP010000383.1:0-3840 GCA_041622095.1 Burkholderiaceae bacterium
ACCTGCCTGATCACCCGACAAGGCCGCCGCGCGTCATGCGCTGGCGGCCTTGTTGATTGCGGCCGGCGCCCGATGGCAGTGCCGGCCACCGGCGCAGTGCTTACAGGATCGGCCGCGTCAGGTAAACGCCTTCGCGCCCGACGATGGCTTCGCGCGCCGGCATGAAGATGGTGCAATCGTCGCAAGGGGCATGGATCTGCACGTCGCCGTCGGTGGCGATCAATTCGCCCTTGGCAAAGGTCTCGAAACCGATCGCCGGCCGCGTGAAGGCGAAATCGGTCGTGGCGATGACATGGGTGCGCAGCAGTTCGAAGCGGCGCTGCGGCGGCGTTGTCGTCGGGTCGGCCGGGACGCGATCGACCAGACCGAAAAAGCCCAGGAAGTCGTAGGCCACCGCCACCGCCATGTCGGCACTGGACTGCTTGAAGTGTTGACCGCATTCCACCACCATCGCGGCACCCGGTCCGTCCGCATGGCCATGGCGGCTGTGCTGGATCAGCGGGGTTCCGGAGCCCAGGCCGCTGGGCATGACCAGGTGAACGCCGGGCCGTGGCAAGGCTGCCGCCACCTGCGTGTTGCGCGCGAAGTCCGGATAGACCCAGAACGGCACCACGTCCTGGCTGGTCGAATGGATGTCCAGGATATGGTCGGCCATGGCCACCGCCGGCCGCATCGTGCGTGCGCGGCGCAACTCCGTGCTGTCCGCGCCGCCGTCCAGCCATTCGTCGGACCAGATGCGGTTCAGGTTGTGCGTGATCTGCCGGCTGGCAAACGGGTCGGCGGGATCGAAGCTCTGGTAGGCCTCGACATTGGCGAAACTCACGGTCAGGGTGCCGAGCTTCGGCCGCACGTTGTTGTCCAGCAGGTGGCAGGCCGCCACCATGCCGCAGAACTCGTTGCCATGGGTCAGGCCGTTGACCATCACATGCGGTCCCGGCACGCCGGACTCGAAACGATGCACATAGTCGATGCCGGTGTTGCCCGCCTTGTAGGGCGACAGGTCGCGCGGCAGGACTTCGAAGCGGACAGCAGGGTCGGTCATGGGAGTTCCGTGGCGATGGACAGACGGCAAGTCTAGCGCCGGTGTCGTTGCGCCGTCCGGCCGGGGCCTGTCGGTGCACCCTGGTGCTGCGCGATGACAGCGCCGCATGATGGCGCTTCGCGGATGTCCGGGCCCACCAGTCGTTTCTTGTCGCCCCGCGATGGCGCGTTGCGGTGCCGCATCCAGCTACCGCTGCCAGTGGAAACCGGCCATCGATCGGTAGGGGCCGTGATCGCCTTGACCGTTCTAATCATCATACGATACTATCGTTCTCCCTAATGTGGGCAGACAGGATCCGCGCTAGATTGGCAGGTCCGTTGTTCTGTTCAATAAATTTTCAAGGAGACGTTCATGCTGCAGAAATCCCGCCGTTCATTCGTGGCCCGCACCGCCGGTGTTGTCGCCGGCCTGGCCCTGGTCGCTGCCGCGTTGCCCGCCAGCGCACAGAATTACCCGACGCGTCCGATCACGATGGTCTGCCCATGGGGTGCAGGCGGCGGGACCGACGCGACCGCGCGCATCATTGCCAGCCTGCTCGAAAAGGAACTCGGCCAGCCGGTCACGGTGGTGAACCGCACCGGCGGCAGCGGCGTGGTGGGCCACTCGGCCATCGCGGCAGCCGCGCCGGACGGCTACACCATCGGCGTGGCCACGGTCGAGATCGGCATGATGCACTGGCAGGGCCTGACCGACCTCAAGGGCACTTCGTATACGCCGATCGGCCTGGTCAACGCGGACCCGGCCGGCGTTCATGTTCGCGCCGACTCGCCATACAAGACGGTCAACGAGTTGCTCGCCGCGATCAAGGCCAACCCCGGCAAGCTCAAGGCATCGGGCACCGGCCAGGGTGGCATCTGGCATCTGGCGATCGCCGGTCTGCTGCGTGACCAGAAGATCGACCCGGCCACCGTGCCATGGGTTCCGAGCAATGGTGCGGCGCCCGGCCTGCAGGACATGGTTGCCGGTGGCGTCGACCTGGCACCGGTGTCCTTGCCGGAAGCGCGCTCGCTCATCGATGCCGGCAAGGTGCGTACGCTGGCCATCATGTCGGAAGAGCCTTCGACCTTGTATCCGAACGTGCCCACCTTGAAGAAGGCGGTTGGCAGCGACTGGACGATGGCTGCGTGGCGCGGCATCGTGGCGCCCAAGGGCATTCCGGCCGACGTGCGTGACAAGCTGGCTGCCGCGATCAAGAAGATCGCTGCCGGCAAGGAGTTCAACGACTTCATGTCCAAGCAAGGCTACGGCGTGATCTACAAGGCACCGGATGACTTTGCCAAGTTCATGGCCAAGTCCGATACGGAACTCGGCGCGACGATGAAGGCCGTTGGTCTGGTCAAGTAAACCCGACCGGCGACACCCGCACCACCAGGAGACCGACTGTTCATGAAACTCAATGACGCCGTACTCGGATTGTTTCTGGCATTGCTGGGTATGGCGGTATTGCTGGTGGTGCAGGATTACCCGAAGATCCCCGGGCAACAGGTCGGTCCGGCCTTGTTTCCCGGGCTGATTGCGGTCGGCCTGTGCATCGGCGGCCTGGTGCTGATGGTCAAGGGCTGGCGCGCCCGCCGGCAGGTGCCCTGGCTGCAGTGGGACGACTGGGTGCAGTCGCCACGCCATGTGCGCGCGCTGGCGGTGTTGATCGGCTCGGTGCTGTTCTACATGGTGGCAGCGCAATGGCTGGGTTTCGTGCTCACGTCGCTGCTGATCCTGACAACCCTGTTCTACGCACTGCAATTGTCCCTGTCCCGGTCGCTGCTGATTGCGGCGATCGCGACGCTGGTGATCCACTTTGCCTTTTACAAGTTGCTGCGGGTGCCCCTTCCCTGGGGCATCCTGCTCGACTACGCCTGGTGACCGGTGGCGCATGATCGCGCCGCCTTGTTCCCGCTGACATTACCTCTAGGAAAGCGCCCGCGATGTGGATAGCTGTTGAACAGGCTTTCGGGATGGTGTTCGAGCCCTACACCTTGATGGTGATGGTGCTGGCGGCGCTGTACGGACTTTTCGTCGGAGCCGTTCCCGGCCTGACCGCGACCATGGCCACCGCACTGCTGGTTCCGGTGACCTTCTTCATGGCACCGATTCCGGCGATTGCCGCGATCGTGACGGCCACCGCCATGGCGATCTTCTCCGGCGACATTCCCGGTTGCCTGTTGCGTATTCCGGGTACACCGGCTTCGGCGGCTTATACCGACGAATCGTATGCGATGACGAAGAAGGGCATGGCCGAGACCGCACTCGGTGCCAGCCTGGTGTTCTCCGCGGTGGGGGGCCTGTTCGGCACCATGGTGCTGGTGGTGGCCGCGCCGGCGCTGGCCGAGTTCGCCACGCAGTTCAGTTCGTTCGAGTATTTCTGGCTGGTGACGCTGGGCCTGACCTGTGCGGTGTTCATCAGTTCGTCGGCTCCCCTCAAGGGTCTGATCACCTTGTTCCTCGGCCTGCTGGTGTCGTGTGTCGGCCTGGGCAATCCGGCCGGTTTCCCGCGCTTCACCTTCGGCAACATCGAGACGCTGGGCGGCATCGGCATGATCCCGATGATGATCGGCATGTTCGCGTTCTCCGAGATCATGCGCTATGTGGTCGACAACAGTCCGCCGGGCGAGGCGGTGGTCGAGAAGGTCGGCAATGTGCTCAAGGGCCAGTGGAAACTGGCGAAGAAATACCCGACCCAGATCCTGCGCGGCAGCGTGCTGGGTACCGCCGTCGGTGCCTTGCCCGGCGCCGGATCCGACATCGCATCGTGGATGTCCTATGCGATGAGCAAGAAGTTGTCCAAGGAACCCGAGAAGTTC
>JBFJZP010000384.1:0-3837 GCA_041622095.1 Burkholderiaceae bacterium
GGCGTGGCCATCGGCTGGCGGTATCTGGTCGACGCGTTGCTCGACCAGGGTTTGTTGTGCAGGTTGCAACTACCGCCGCTGTTGTCCGGGCATGGATACCACTTGATGACGCCACAGCAGAAACGTCTGCCGGCCAGCGCCCGGAAATTCGTCGACTGGGTGTTGGAAGAGCTGCCGGCAGATCAGGGCGCACGGTAGACTTCCGCCATGGCTGAGTCGACGATCCCCGACGAGCGCGTCCTGGATGTCTTGCGCGCCAGTGGCAACTTCGGCAGCCTGGACGCGACGGTGTTGCGGGACCTGTGTCGACTGCTGGATGTGAAGACCGTGCCAGGCGGGCATGTGGTGTACCGCGAGGGCGACCCGGCGCACACCATGTTCTTCCTGATCAGCGGGCGCTTGCGGGTGTCGCGCCGCGCTGCGGGCGGTGAACTTCAACTCTACAACGAGATCCGGCCGGGCGAAAGCGTCGGCGAGGCCGGGCTGATCCTGCAACTAGCCTGTGCGGCCGATATCACCGCCTTGCGCGACTCTACCGTGGCCATGCTCAGCCGGGCCGATTTCGAGCGCCTGATGCTGCTGCACCCGTTGCCGCTGAACCGGGTGTTTGCGCGCGCGATCCATCACCATTCTCGCCATGCCTCGCAGACCATCGAGCGACGCCATGCACAGATATTCGTCGTGGTACCGCTGCATGGCGATGCGCAGGCGCATGCGGTTTGCGCCAGCCTTGCACAGGCTTTTTCCCGGCTTGCGCGATTTCTCAATGGCACCGCGACCGGGGTCGTGCTCGGCGGCGGCGCGCGCGGATTTGTGCGCCTGGGCGTATGGCGGGCCTTGGAGCAATCGGGCATCGTGGCCGACCTGATCGGCGGCAACAGCATGGGTGCGTTGATTCGCGCGCAGTATGCGTGTGACGTGCCGATCGACGAGATCCGCGAACGCACGCTCCGGTTTACCAGGGGCGGGGAGCGCCCGACGCTGCCGGTGATCTCCATCGTCTGCAGGCGCCGCGTCGAGGGCGATCTGCGCATCATGTTCGGCGAGCGCGCGGTCAACCAGCTGTGGCGTCCGTTCGCACTGATGGCCTACCGTCGGGCGCAGCAGATCGCCGAGGTCGGATACCGCTATGCGATGCAAGAGATCGCCGCCTGGGGCGGCGACGCCGGAAAGGTCGAATGAGCGAGTCTCTTCCCTTGTCGCTGAGCCAGCTCGAGGTCTGGCGCGACCAGTGTGCCTGGCCGGGCAGCGCGCACCTGAACCTCGGCGGTACCGCGTTTTTCGAGGGGCTGCTCGATCTCGAGCGGCTGCGTGCTGCACTGGCGCAACTGGTGGTGGAAAACGCGGCCTTGCGCCTGGTGCTGCGACCGGACGGAACGCAGCAGCTGCTGGCGGAATTCAAACCCGAACTGCAACTGATCGACTTTTCCGACCAGCCCGATCCGCGCGACGCGATGCGCCAGTGGTGGCAAGACTGGATGCGCCAGCCCTTTGTCTTGACCGATGCGCCACCCTGGCGCTTCGCGCTGCTGCGGGCCAGCGCCACCTTGCACGGCGGCACCATCCAGTTCCACCATCTGATCATGGATGGCTGGGGCACGACCCAGGTGATGCGGCGCTGGAGCGAGATCTACAACCGACCCGATACGCAGCCGGCAGCGCCGCCGGACCTGTCCTACCTGCGGTTTGTCCAGGAGTCACATGCCTACCGCGCCTCCGGTGCGTTTGCCCGCGACGCCGCCTACTGGCGTGCCCAGTTGCCCAGCCTGCCGCCGGCGGTGTTGCCGCGCCGGCGCTCCGTGACGCGGACCCACGGGCTGGCCGCGGCGCATCTGGTGGTAGAGACCATTGCGCGGGCCGAATACGACCGGCTCAACCGGTATGCCGGCAGTCTGCACATCACGCCGTTCAACTTCTTCCTGGCGGCGATCGCCTTGTATTTCGCGCGTGTCGGCTCGCATGAGAAGGTCCTGATCGGCGTGCCCAGCCTGAACCGGGGCGGGCGGCGCTACAAGGACACCATGGGCATGTTCGTCGGGGTGCTGGGCATCGGCGTGCGGGTCGATCCTGCCATGACCGCAGCCGAGCTGGTGGCGGCGACCGGCGCGACCATGCGCGGCGCCTTGCGCCATGGGCGTTACCCGCTCAGCGAGCTGGCGCGGGAGCTCGAGGTCGTGCGCGCCGGTCGCGAGGGTTTGTTCGACGTCTTGCTGTCGTTCGAGCGGCAGGATTACCAGGTGGCGTTCGGCGACGCCGAACTGGTCGACTCGCGCCAGCTTTTCTCCGGCATGGCGCGTTACCCGCTGGGTATCACCGTCTGCGAATTCCATGCGCGCCAGGACCTGGAACTGGTGCTCGAAGCCAGCGACGCCTGCTTCACGGCGCAGGAGGCGGGCCAGCTCGCGGGGCGGATCTGGCGCATCGTGCAGGCGCTGGCCGCGCAGCCGCAGGCCCGGGTCGATGCGATCCCCTTGCTGTCAGAACAGGAACGCGCGCGAATCATCGACGAGCGTCATGCGCCGGTGATATGCCATCCGCAGCCCGGCACGTATATCGCGGCATTCGAAGCCCAGGTGGCCCGACAGCCGGACGCGACCTGCCTGGTCTGGGATGGCGGGCAGATGGATTACCGCAGTGTCGATGCACGTGCCAACCGCCTGGCGCATCGCCTGGTGGCGCTGCATGCCGGCCGCGACCGTATCGTGGCGATCGCGATGGCGCGTTCGCCGGAACTGGTGGTGGCGATGCTGGCGGTCGCCAAGGCCGGCGCAGCCTTCTTGCCACTCGATCCGGATGCGCCGGTGGCCCGGCTGGCGACAATTTTGCAGGACAGCGGTGCGCTGGCCTTGCTGGTGCAGCCGGCGGACTGGGAGCGGCTGGCGCCGTTGCATGCCCAGACCCTGGTCGGCGGCTGGTCGCAGGATGCCGTGCAGGATGATACCGGCAAGGCCCTGGCGACACCCGCATCCGCTGACCTGGCCTACGTGTTGTTCACGTCCGGGTCCACCGGTCGCCCCAAGGGCGTCATGATCGCGCACGCGGCCCTCAGCCGGCGGCTGGCCTGGTTGACCCGCAGCTGGGAGGTGACGGCGGCCGACCGCAGCGCCATGGCAACCCAGGTGACGTTCGATCCCTCATTGATCGAATGGTGCCTGCCATTGGTCAATGGCGCGAGTATTGCGCTGGCGCCGCCGGGGCGTTTGCTGCCCCGGACGCTGCGCGAGTTCGCGCAGCGCCATGCGGTGACGATCATGGCCTTCGTGCCGTCGACGCTGGCCGGATTCCTCGATGCCACTGCCGGTGCGCCGGGCCTGGCCTTGCGTGTGGCCTGTTGTGGTGGCGAGGTATTGGCGCCGGAGCTGGCGCGGCGTTACCTGGCCGGTACCCGGGCCCGCTTGTTCAACGTGTATGGGCCGACCGAGGCCTGCATTTTCGCGACCGCCTGGGAATGCAGCGCCGGCCATGCGGCGGACGTGTTGCCGGTCGGTTCGCCAGTTGACGACACCCGCATCTATGTGCTGGACCGCCAGTTGCAGGTGGTGCCGGACGGTGTCGTTGGCGAGGTGTTCATCGGTGGGCGGGCGCTGGCGCGTGCCTACCTGAACCGGGCGGAACTCACGGCTTCGATGTTTGTCGATGATCCGTACCTGCCCGGTGAACGTATCTACCGCACCGGTGACAGCGGCTGGTTCGATGCCCAGGGTAGTCTTTTTTTTCTCGGCCGGCTCGACCGCCAGGTCAAGCTGCGGGGATACCGCATCGAACTCGGCGAGATCGAGGCGGCTTTGCTGGCGATCGAGGGGGTGTCGCAGGCCGCCGCCGACAAGGTGGAGCACA